>CALVAT010000005.1 GCA_944325565.1 Candidatus Gastranaerophilales bacterium | reverse complement strand
TGGAAAAAGAAGGCAAAGGTGAGCAGGTGCTGGCTGCGGTCAGCCGGCAGCAACTGCGACACTAGATTAGATTAAAAAAGGTTGCAGAACTTTTATCTGACAAAAGAAATGAGCACGTTTTATCTAACGGTTTATCGCAAAAGATAAATAGAAGCACAATGAAATTTGACGAAGTCGAAGAAATAGTTGAGCTTTTAGGTTATGAAATTGTTTTCCAGAAGAAAAAGCCCTAAAATGATTTATATATCGTTATATACGTCAAAGTTTTGCTAACAGTATTTTTTGACGGTTTTATCCAGCAGCGCAACAAAAGTATCTTCGTAATGTTTGCAATTTTCTTGAGATTTAGCTTCGAACCTGAGTGTAAACACGGGTTCTGTATTGCTTTGCCTTATCATAGCGAAACCGTCTTCGAGAATAATTCTCATACCGTCAAGAGTTATAATATCTTTGATTTTTGTACCAAATAAATCTGGGTTGTCCGCAACAGCCTTTTTCATATCTTCAAGAACCGGTTTTTTGAAATCGTTGGGGCAGCGGAATCTGACCTCTTTTGATGTACAAACACCATCAAACGGTTTTAAAAGATTTTCGATTTTAAAATCAGGATTCTGTAATTTTTGTTTTGCAATGATTTCTATAATTCTGCATCCCGCATAAATTGCATCGTCGAATCCGTAATATCTGTCTTTGAAAAAGGTATGTCCGGACATCTCTCCGGCAAGGATTGCATTGGTTTCTTTCATTTTTGACTTTATGTATCCGTGTCCGGTTTTTGTCATGATGGCTTTGCCGCCCATTGCATCGATTGTGTCGTACAACACCTGAGAGCATTTGACTTCTGACACAACAACAGGATGTTCACCTCTTTTGGCAAGGGGTTCTATAATGTCCTGCGCGTAAATCAGCAGCAGCTTGTCGCCTGTAAGAGAGTTGCCTTTAGAGTCAATAACACCGATTCTGTCGGAGTCACCGTCAAAAGCAATTCCCACATCAGCCTGTTCTTCCACAACTTTTTTCTTAATAGCTTCAAGAGTTTTTTCATCGCTGGGATTCGGGTGATGGTTCGGGAAGGTGCCGTCCGGTTCGCTGTAGAGTTCGATTACTTCACAGCCCAGATCTCTGTATAATTGCGGAGCAACCACACCTGCTGTAGCATTGCCGCAGTCTGTTACAACTTTTATTCCTCTTCCGACTGAAGCAAATTTATTAACAATATTTTCGCTATATTGTTCAATTATATCGTATTTTCTGACAATACCGTGTCTGTTAGAGGTGTCGCGTATGTTTACCTCTTCCATTGAAAACGCCTTAACTTCTTTAATCTGCTCTTCTGTTAAAGAAGCTTTGTTGAAAGTCATTTTTAAACCGTTATATTCACTTGGATTATGGCTGGCTGTGACAATAAGTGCACCGTTGACTTTGCCTACACTTATCACTGTTTCTGGAATTTGTGCAAATTCTGAATAGTATCCCAGAGGAGTCGGCACCATACCTATGTTAAGCACACAGGCTCCTGTTGAGGTTACACCTTTTATTAAAGCGTTTGTCAAAGATTCTGAATGTGTTCTTGCGTCACGTGCAATACTTACCCAGATATCTTTTGCGGTAATTTTTTTGTCTTCTTCAAGATGTTTGTTTAAACTTTCCACAACAAATCTTACATATCCGCGTCCTGCAAAATAGAATAGTTCTTCTGTTACATCTTCGCCGTAAATGCCTCTTATATCATTTTTTCCAAATGCTCTAAAATCCAGTGTTTCCGTCATAATCGCCTCATTTTATAATTTCTTTTATTATTGCACAAAAACCTCTAAAGGTAAAATAAGGGGCTTGTTGTCGGGCAGCAATTATTTTTTTCTTTTTAAAAATATTATTTTTAGAACTTTTAGGCAATAAAACGTTCCGGTTTTTATTTGTTTTTAGGATTTCATTACCATAAAGTCTTATTTTTTAACGGGTAATATTTTGGGATAAAACCTTGATATCAGGAGAATTGAGCACGGTTAAAAATCCGTTTATCTTAAAGTCGGGTTATGTTAAACGGGTATTTTGTATGAAATATAAAAAATTATTATTATCTATTTTTGCGCTACTTGTTTTGTCCTCAAATTCTTTTGCTGCGGATTATATAACTACAAAGTTAAACGAGATAGAAAAATATTTTTACGGCTACATAAACAAGGGCTCTGATATATCAAGGGTTGCACGTGTTGAAAAAGATCTTTACGGACAAACATCTTCTCAGTCTTTAAAAAATAGAGTGGACAAAATTTATAAAGATATGAATCTTGGAACTTCAACAGGTGCGGCCGCTCCGATGAATGAGAGTTATGCTCCTGCAGAGCCGGTTGCTAAAGATATAGGCCCCGAAGCAGAAGCCGGAATAAAATATCCAATAGTGGATAAACTGGAGCAAAAGGTTTTTCAAAAATCTTATGAAAATGATGATATTTATAACAGACTATCCAGACTTGAGAAAAAGATTTTTCCAAATGACGCTAAAAGAGAAAGCACCCTCTCTTTGAATGAAAGAGTAGATGCTTTGCGCGACAAACTGCTGGGAGGGGCAAAGCTTGCCGCTGTAGATATTGATCCCTCGCGCGAGGAAATTATTCTTGAAAACGGACAAAAATATATGGGGGACAGCGATACTCAATACAATTATTACAGTTATGAAGGGGCTAAAAACCATATAGTACAACCGTCGACCTCATCTTATTCCTCTTATCCCGACTATGATGACGAAATAGTCGGTTATGCACAGAATTATGATTTAGACGTTTTGGAAAAGCAGCTCTTTGGCAAAAGATTTGCTCAAGAACCGCCTTCCAAGCGTCTTGCCCGATTAGAGTCAAGCTTATTCCAGCGTACCTTTAGTGACAATGACGAAGCTCGTATTCAAAGGCTTCTTGCTGTTACGACAGCTCAAAAGACATCTCAGGAATATGACTCTAATAAGTGGGCGCGCAGGTTAAACACAGGTATCCAAATTGGCAGCATTCTGCTGATGGTTCTGGCTATGATTTTATAGTCAGCGCCTGTAAGATTAATTAGTCATAAAGCTGTGTAAATGGTGAGAATACCGCATTATATACACCTGAAACAGGGGTCATCATTTTTTGGAAGAAAGATTTTTTCTGCTGTGTGTTACAGTTGTTGCAAGGCGGCAAAAATGTTCTTTGCTGCGCCGGAGCGACAATATATGATACAGGAGCTGCGGCACCCGTGATTCTGCCGGTCGGATTTATAGAGCAAGAGTTGTTCACCGGATTAATCGAACATGATGCAAATGCCGTTGTTGAGGCAAGAATCATAGCAGCGGCTGATAACAAAAATATCTTTTTCATAATTTTTCTCCTTTTTATGTATCGGGAAGTTTTTGCTTCCCCGTATACTCATTTTTACATTCCTGAAAAAAATTACATTAGACTAATTAGCTAAGTAAGTTTATAATCCTGTCCGATTATAAATTAACAAATGTCTGATAAAATATGTTATAATTTCGTATAATTTATTTAAGACAGGCTAGAAAGAAGAAAAACCGAAAATGAGTGATACCAAAAAGAAAATATATTTTGTCGACGTAACAAACAGAGATGGTGTACAAACTTCCCGCCTCGGTCTGGCAAAATTGCAAAAAACAATAATTAATATAATGCTCGATGATATGGGGATTACTCAATCAGAAATCGGTTTTCCAACAACAAGACATGAAATCAACTATCTGAATGCCAATCTTGAACTTGTGGACAGGGGTGTTATTAAAAGAACAAAATTTTCAGGCTGGGTACGTGCGCTTTCGAAAGACGTTATACAGGCTATACAAAATGTTCCCCGCCTTAAATTTTTAAACCTGTCACAATCCACTTCCGACCAGATGATTCAGGGCAAATACGGCAATAAAATGACCAAAGATGCTATTCTTGCACAAACTATCGAAGCTGTTGAAACTGCTAAAACATACGGAGTGGAAACAATCGGAGTGAACGCCGAAGACGCTTCGAGAAGTTCCATTGATTATCTGATTGAATACGCAAAAGAATGTAAAAAGCACGGCGCTTCCCGCTTTAGATACTGTGATACCCTTGGCTATGAAGACCCGGGGACTACTTATGACAGAATCTATAAAATTGCTAAAGAGGCGCAAATCGATATGGAAATGCACTTTCATAACGATTTAGGGATGGCTGTAGGCTGTTCTGTGCTCGGGGCAAAAGCCGCTGTTGACGCAGGTGTTGACGCATATATTGATACGGCAATCAACGGTATGGGAGAGCGTGCTGGCAATGCGGATTTGATTTCCTGCCTTCTTGCGATAAAAAAATCTGCGGGGTTTGCCGGCAAATACGAAATCGACCCGAATATAGATATGTCAAAAGCCTGGAAGCTCGCAAAATATACTTCTCATGCTTTTGGTGTGCCGATACCTGTTAATCAGCCTGCTGTAGGGGCCAATGCGTTTGCGCATGAATCAGGTATTCACGCAGACGGCGCTCTTAAAGACAGAAGAAATTATGAATTGTATGATTTTGAAGAACTGGGCAGAGGTGAGCCTGAAATTGTTGAAACCGGCAGAATGATTACAATCGGTGAATACGGCGGTATTAAAGGGTTCAGAAATGTTTATAAAAATCTTGAACTTGAATTCCATGATGAGGATGAAGCAAGAAATATCCTCGAACTCGCAAGATATGCCAATGTACACACGCAGCTGCCTCTGACTGACAGCGAGTTGAAATTTATATATTATTATCCGGATATTGCAGCCAAGATTATGACGGTTACTCCTTATTATGAGCCAAAAGGCGAGTTGAAAAAACGTCTGGAAAAATCAGCAGACATGATTTCTTCGTCTATTGTTTAATAGTGCATTCGTATGATTATGTTGTTAAAGTAATCAGCTCTGCCTAGCGTTGTTACAGAACCTTGCTCCTCTGTGTATATTCAACTGTTATACCGGCATGATTTGTGTTATAATATCACCGGAGATTATAACATGTCACTTAAAGCAAGAATAGAAGCGGTATTGTTCATCACTGCACAGGCTCTTGAGGTCAAAGACATTGCAGAGATATTAAAAGAAGACGAAGCTGTCGTTGAAGAAGCTTTGCTGGATTTGATTATGGATTATTCTGCACGCGAGGGTGCGCTTGAAATCGACGATGAAAACGGCTATATCCTGCAGGTTAAAGAGGAATACATGGATATAGTGGAGCAGCTCTGTCCTGTAGAGCTAAAGCCGGCTGTGTTAAAGACACTGACCGTCATTGCTTTAAAAGAACCTATCAGACAGTCTTATTTAAAAGAATTGCGCTCAAATGCCTATGAGCACGTGCAGGAGCTTTTAAAAATGGGGCTGATTTCGCGTCACAGAGACAAAAACGGCCGCTCATTCAATTTGAGAACAACCCCGAAATTTAAAGAGTATTTTAAACTAAAAGGCGATGCTAAAACTCTTGCTAAAATTATTGACCTTGAAAAACAGGCACGTGACAACGGTGATGAGGATTTAGAAGAACACATCGACCTGTCTGATTTTGTTGAAGAAAATTAAATCTTAAATGCCGGTTTTCTGCTTATTTCAGAAAAGGCAATCGCAGGTTTTGAGTATCTTTCGTCTTCCTGAATGCGTTTGTAATAGTCTTTTACAAGCACTATCTGGGTTTTTACATTTTCGAAACCGTTTTCTTTAAGATATTTTTCAATTTTGGCACCGCTTGTCTGGTATTTTTTATTGCGCACAAAAAAGTTAAATTTTTTCTTGCGCATAAAAATCTGACTTAATGAAAAATTTATTACATCCGGCAGATAATTATCAAAAGCGCTGACTAAATCAATGTTCAATATAAAGTTTTCATTGTCGCTTGTCTGGATAGAAAAGTATCCTTTAATGGAATGTGTGGAACTGTCCTCAAGAACATATTTGAAGAAGGATGTTCTGTATAAACCACTTAAAATAACATTTTCGAATTCTCCCGCAGTTCTTGCCAGAGAATACCTGAAATGCGGAAAAATAAGTTCGTTAAATATACCTGCTGCTGCGGAAGCGTCAGAGTTTTTAAAAGGTCTGAAAAATCCCTTGTCCAGAGATGGGCCGGCAACTTTTATTTCTTCCATTTTCCACAGCTGTTCAGAAGCGCACACCCTGAAACCGCAGCCTTTGGAAAAAAGTTCCAATAATTCTTCATGGTCTTCATCTACTTTTACCATAAAAGTATTTGCCCCCATTGCGCCGTATTTTGCAATAGCAAAACTCACCAGCTGGCGTCCGACATCATAACCGTTTTCGTCAAGGAAAAGTTTGCTGATTCTCCAGCTCTGGGGGTTGTTTTCCTGCGGTTTTAATGTTACAAGACCGCTCAATTTATTATTGTCCATTGCAACATACGAATCCGAGGCAAATTTCAGGCTCAATGGCAAAATTCTGTTTATTAAATTAAACGGAAAAGGCACATAAGATTTATACCCGAAAGCAACATCTGCGCCGCTCAGGTTTGATATCATGGAAATCATTTTTTTTAGTTCAGGTATGTCCCGTAATGCTAAGCTTCTAATCTTTGCCATAAATTTAATATATCATTTTTTTTAAAAGTAATAAAGATTGTTCAAAAAAAGTATAAATATAACAAAAAAATTTATTTACCTGTATTATACATGTGTTATGTTATCAATTTATCCTCTAATAAGTACTAATATCAATCAATATAAAAGCAATAAAAATCTTAACTTTGGTTATAGACTGCCTAAAAAAGCCGTCAGCGATATGAGAGATATTTCTCATCTTACCTGTGCATCTTGCGGGAAAGATATGTTTACACCCGAAGCAATGGATAAATTTATAAAATCTTTTATGGCCAGCTCTGCAAGAGCACTTGAAAATAGTTTTTTAAACCGCTTTAAAGACGGCTGGGCATTTAAATTTGTTAAAGAACTTTCTAAAAATAACCCCAGACAAACTATTGACGCATTGATGAAATCCGATACCGCTCAAAAACAATTGCAAAATGTTGACCCGCGTAAAAAAATAATGCTCGGCGAATTTATGTCGGTTGCAGACAAAATTACGCTTAAATCTCCCCGTGTTATGGAAAAACTTTCAAAATATTATGACTATTTTTGTAAAGAGGATAAAGAGATTCTTGATTTAATGGAGGTTTACGCAGCTAAATATCCCAAAAATACTTTTGCAGAAATTTTTCAAAAACCGGAAGTTGCACAACACCACACGGAATTGTTCCAGCAATATAAAAAACAGTCAATGGAACAAAAAATAGAAGTTTTTAAAAGTTTGAGGGAGTTTTCTAAAAAACTTCCGCCTCAGGATGTAAAAAAGTTACAGGTTACAAATAACGAGGCTCTAAAAGTATTAAATAATGATTATTACAAACCTCATATAAAACGGGCTTGCGTTGAAGATATTTATAATAATTTCCTTAAAAACTGTGAAACAAAACGAATTAGAAAAAAACTGTTCGATATTATAAAAAATCTTCCATACGATACTCCGGCTGCAGATGAATTTATTGCTCTGTGCGCACAAAACAAAACCTCCGATAAAGAAATTGTGTCAAAATTTGCACAGGAAATGACAGCAACTTTTGAACATGTTAAAGCAAGAAGCAATAAGGGTGAAGATACGATAGAAAACGGCATAGTGCTTTGTAAAAAATGTAATACTGAGCGCTCAAATATTCCTTACAAAGTGTATCTCAAGCTTCATCCAGAAATGAAGAAAAATCTTCAAAGACAAATGAACAGAATAATGACTTTTATTAACCGTGAAAAGCTTACCGGCTATGATAATTATCCTGTTGATATTAAAAAGACACTGCTTAATGAAACTGATAATTTAATAAAAATAAAAGTTAAAAAATATTTGAAATATAGAGAACATCAAGCATTGACAAGGCTCGAAGCGTCAAAAAATTCTTTTAAAGAACACAGTGAACTTGCTGACAGTGCTCTGCAAAAACTGGATAGTATAAATGCCCGCATGGAAGCTTTGATGGCTGAAATAAGGCAGCTTAAAAAAGATAAACACAGAGTAAGCGATGTTTTAACAGCTGCTCAGGAAAACAAAAAACATTATGAAAATATAATGCAGCAAAATGAATCACTGCTTGCTCAAATTCAAAAGTTAATCGACGATGATATTCTGATAAATCAAACACCAAGACATAAAAGATAATAAAATCTTTTTTAAATAAAATGTGTTACAATAATTTTTGATAATTAATAAGAGGAGTTAAAAATTATGGCTGTAGAACCTAAATTAATAGCAACAATCCCCAGAAGCGCAACAGAACAGCTTCAAATTTCTATTAACGAATACAAAGGCAAAAGCTACCTTGATTTGAGAATTTTTTATACAACCGATGACGGTCAAAACTGGCTTCCTACTAAAAAGGGCGTAACGGTTTCTCCTGACAATCTTGAATTGTTAAAAGACGCCGTTGACGAAGCAATGAAAGAATTAATGAGCCTTGAAGGTGCAGAATAATTCGGACGGTCAAAGCTGATAAAAAATATACAACAAACCGACCGTCATTCCGAGGCGTAAGCCAAAGAATCTAAAAACAAAAGGATTTTTATGTCAAAAAGCATTGACAATAAAGAAGAACTACAAGAGGGCATGTTGAATAAATATGCCCTTGTTCTTACTTCTATAAAGGGTATAGGGGTAAAAACATTCAGCTATCTTATACCAGAAGATATGAAACCCGTTATAAAAACAGGTATGCCCGTGCTTGTGCCTTTCGGGCGCATGGGGCTCATAAATGCTTTTGTCTGCGGTTTTACAAACTATCTCCCCGAGGGTATAAAAGCTAAATCAATCGCAAAAATCCTTGATTACACTCCTATTTTCGATTTGAATTACTTAAAATTTCTGGAATGGGTTGCTTCTTATTACGCCTGCAGCATACAAAACGTAATAGAATGCGCTGTGCCGATGAAGTTTTTAAACGGTGTCCAAAAAGAACAGAGCGAAAAATACATTTCTTTTAAAACCTACGAAAATGCCACCAAAAGACAGCAAGAAATTTTAAAAATACTTGAACAAACCGGCAAAACAAGACTTGTTGATTTTGAAAAAGCAGCGAAAACCACACGTGCAACCGTTAATAAACTCGAGGCTCTGGGATGTGTTGAAATAACGGAAGAACAAGTTTTTAGAAATCCGCTTTCAATCTTTAAACATCAGGAGCTTGAAGAGTTTCCAAAATTAATGGAAGAACAGCAGCACGTTTATGAAGAAATAGAAAAAAGACTGGGTTCTCACAGCACAATACTTTTGCACGGCGTAACTTCTTCGGGCAAAACAGAGGTTTATTTTAAAGCAATAAAAAAAGTGCTTGAACAGGGCAAAAATGTGTTGTTTCTTGCTCCGGAAATAGCTCTTGCGTCCGTTCTTACGCAGCGTGTTGCAAGACGTTTCGGCATAGATAAAACGGCAATATGGCACTCCAGCATTTCAGAGGGTGAAAAATTTGATGTGTGGCAGAAGATTAAAAATAATCAAATAAGAATTCTCGCCGGTGCACGCTCGGCTGTGTTTGCTCCGCTTAAAAACATCGGCTTGATTATCATTGATGAGGAACACGACAGCTCTTATAAGCAAACCATGCCATCTCCCAGATATGACGCAAAAAAAGTTGCACAAAAACTGTCGGAACTAAACGAATGCCCTCTTCTTTTAGGCAGCGCAACTCCTGATATAAATACCTATTATTATGCCAAAAATTCGGGAAATCTTTTGACCTTAAAAAGACGTTACAACGATTATCCTATGGCTAAAGTGCGTATTATAGATATGAGAGAAGAACACTTTAGAGCCAATCACGGCGTTTTTTCAAGGGCTCTGGTCAGTGCAATTGAACAAAACCTGCGCGACAAAAAACAAACCATTATTTTGATAAACAGACGCGGATTTTCTACTTATACCCAGTGTCTGGCATGCGGAGAGGTTATTCAATGCCCAAAATGTGCTATTCCGCTGGTCTTTCACTCACAAACCCAGACTTTAAAATGCCATTATTGCGAACACGAACAGCCGATGGTTACAAAATGCCCGAAATGCGGGAGCGAAGCTTTGAGAAATAGCGGCACCGGTGTTCAAAAGGTTGAAATTATAGCGAAAAAACTGTTTCCAGATTGCAATATTGTTCGTCTGGACAGCGATGTTATGTCCAGAAAAAATCAGCATATTGAAATCCTCGAGGATTTCAGAAACGGAAAAATCGATATACTAATCGGTACGCAGATGCTGGCCAAAGGACTTGATAACCCGAACGTTACACTTGTCGGTGTAATAAATGCGGATAACGGTTTTAACCTTCCTGATTTTCGTTCCTGTGAAAGAGGTTTTCAACTTTTAACGCAGGTTGCAGGGCGTGCCGGACGTGGCGATAACCCTGGAGAAGTTTATTTTCAAACATACAATCCTGATTTTTACGGACTGGAAACAGCTAAAGAACAGGATTACGAAACATTTTTCAAAACGGAAATTGAAGCGCGCGAGGATTTTGATTATCCTCCCTTCAGCCAGATTATACGTATAATACTCGCTTCAAAAAACCAATTCAGAGCGGAAAGAAGTGCTCAGGAGATTGCAATGCGTTTGCATGACGTTGTTGACAAAATGCAGCTTACAGAGCCTGTTGCAGTACTTGGCCCGACATCTTGTGTAATTGAAAAATTGCAGGATTATTATAGATTTCAAATTCTTGTTAAAAACAAACTCGCTGAAAAGGGACACAGATTTGTAATTTCATTTTTAAATCAGGTCAAATTGCCCGATGATATAAGGTTGACGGTAGATGTCGACCCGATTGATATTTTATAATTTAGTTATTTTATTTTGTTGGATAAATGCTTTGTGCAGGCGGGGCGGAATTATAAACTTTTGTAAACAATTTATTTAAAACAGTAAATTTTTAACTTTGAGGATTCTTGTAAAAGCAGGAAAACCTAAAGTTTTTAAAAGTGTGTAAGTGATATATTTCAAATTTTTATAAGTGTGAAAAATCCTTTTTAACTAACTCCATAAATTCTATAACCTAACTACCAAATTACTAACCGAATCATCGCCTTTGATAACCGTCAAAGGCTTTTTATTTTGTCTAAATATGATATAATGCGACAGTACACTACAGTGGGGAAACACTTATGACTCAGGTAAAATTTACAAAAATGCACGGCGCAGGTAACGATTTTATTTTAATGGAATACAATGAATATAAAAAAATAGAGGATAAGTTTCCGCAAATTGCCGTTCAACTTTGCGACAGACACTTTGGCATAGGTGCTGACGGAATTTTTGTTCCGATTGAAAACCCAAAAACATATTCTGATTTGGAATGGCTGTTCTATCAGGCGGACGGTTCCACAGCCCAGATGTGCGGAAACGGTATGAGATGTTTTGCACGTTTTTGCTACGATAAAAAAATCGTCAACAAAAGACAATTCACAGTCCATACAGGTGCGGGCAAAATTGTCCCCGAAGTTCTCGAGGATATGAGGGTAAAGGTCAACATGGGCAAACCGATACTCGAGCCTGAAAAAATTCCGTTTAAAGGCAGCAAAAATCTGAATTATCCTCTGTGGGACGGGGTTAAAAAATTCGTCGTAAATGCTGTCAGTATGGGCAATCCACACTGTGTTATCTTTGTTAAAGAAGACGAAGACATACACGAACTTGCTGAAAAATACGGCAATGACATTGAACACGACAACCTTTTCCCTGAAAAAACAAATGTTGAATTTGTTAAAGTCAAAAGCAGAAATGAAATTGATGTTGCGGTCTGGGAAAGAGGCTGCGGCATTACTCTTGCCTGTGGCACGGGAGCCTGCGCAAGCGTGGTTGCGGCAATATTAAACGACCTGTGTGACAGCAAAGTTAACGTCAACCTGCCCGGCGGTGTACTGACGATTGAATGGGCGGGCAATTCAAAAAATGCCGATTTTGATGTATTTATGACAGGTGAAGCTCAGTACGTTTATACAGGTGTTATTGATATTTAATGTCGAAGATATTAGAAGTAAAAAACTTAAACATAGGCTTTAACCTTGCTGACGGATTCAGGCAGGCAATATATGACGTCAATTTTTCTCTTGAAAAAGGAGAAACTCTCGCTATTGTAGGAGAATCAGGCTGCGGAAAAACCGTTTCCACTATGTCAATCCTGCAGCTTTTGCCGCCGGGTGCGCAAATAAAAAGCGGAGAGATTATTTATAACGGTCAGAATTTACTCGGTTTCAACCAGAAACAAATGCAGCAAATTAGAGGAAAAAAGATTGCTCTGATACCGCAGGATCCGATGACCTCGCTAAATCCGCTTTATACTATAGGCAACCAGCTTTTAGAGGTTATAGAATTGCATCAGGGACTTAAAGGAAAAGAGGCTGTCGAAGTTGCAATAAAGGCGCTTGAGCGTGTAAAGATTCCCGACGCAAAAGAAAAAATGAAAGCATATCCCCATGAGTTTTCCGGCGGGATGAAACAGCGTGTTATCATCGCCATGGCGCTTGCTTGCAATGCGGAAATCATCATAGCGGATGAGCCTACTACCGCACTGGATGTCACGGTACAGGCCCAGATTATGGAAATTTTGAGAGAGATTAAAGAAAAGTACAATATTTCGATAATTTTGATTACCCATGACCTCGGTATAGTGGCGCAAAATGCGGATAAAATAGCCGTAATGTATGCGGGGCGCATTGTTGAGTATGCTTCTAATGCACAACTCTTTAATGCACCAAAACATCCCTATACAAAAGCTTTGTTAAATGTGATTCTTGATATAAATACGGACACCGTGCAGACTATAGAGGGGCATCCGCCTTCAATTACCGATGATATTTCAGGCTGTCCGTTCCACCCCAGATGCAAGGATTGTATGGAAATTTGCATTCAAAATGACCCGTGTTTAAAGCCCGTAGGGGCTTCTATGGCTGCGTGTCATTTGTATGATTGAGAGTTTTTATTAAAAATATTTGTTTAAAAACCTTGAAAAAAAGGCAAAACGAGCTATAATAAAAGTATAGGGAAAGAGCCTTAAGAGGCGCTATTCTCTTAAAGCTCTTCTTAACTCCCTATTTTGCAAAAGCGAGCGCTATTATTATCAAAAAGATAAGAAATAGCGCTTTTTCAGTTACGCTAAATTGCATTTCATCACCACCCTTCCGTTTTCATTCTCTTAACAAGTCCGTGCCGGGGGTGGCAAACAGGAGCTTACCCTATTGAAATTGTACAATAAAATCTTTCATTTGTTTTTCAGAGAAGGCTTCATTCATTTGTCTGTTGTTACTATTTCTTCGCAAAAATCGTTTGTGTATTCTTAAAAAATATGCTAGTCTAGAACTGTGTAATAATAATGGTTTCATGACATATATAAAAAACACGATATACTCAGTTTATTAAAAGGAGACACAATTATGACAGCAAAACGAGTATGGTTATTTGAAGAGGGTAACGCACAGATGCGTGATCTTCTGGGCGGTAAAGGTGCAAACCTTGCTGAAATGACTAATCTGGGGCTTCCAGTTCCTCCGGGGTTAACAATTACTACAGAAACTTGTATGGATTATATAAACCACGGCAATAGAATGCCTGCAGGCGTTATGGATGAAGTAAAAGCAGCTTTGAGAAAAGTTGAAGAAAAAGCAGGCAAAAAATTCGGCGACCCCGAAAACCCGCTGCTCGTTTCTGTACGTTCCGGCGCAAGACTCTCCATGCCAGGTATGATGGAAACAATCCTTAATCTCGGTATGAACGACCAGACGGTTGAAGGTATGATTAAACTCACCAACAACCCGAGATTCTGCTATGATTCTTACCGTCGTTTCTTAACAATGTTTGGCTCTGTTGCTTGGGACATTGAAAGAATGAAGTTTGAAGAATACATAGATAAAATTAAAGCTGAAAAAGGCTACAAACAAGACGTAGACCTGACCGCAGAAGATTGGAAATCTTTAATCGAACCTTACAAAGCTTTGATTAAAGCCGAAACAGGCAAAGAATTTCCGCAGGATCCTTATGTACAATTGGAAGAAGCTATTGAAGCGGTATTCCGTTCATGGAACATCCCCCGTGCGGTTGCATACAGAAACCACTACAAAATTGACCACAACTACGGTACTGCCGTAAACGTCCAAACAATGGTATTTGGCAACATGGGTGATGACTGTGCAACAGGTGTATCCTTCACAAGAAACCCGTCTACAGGTGAAAACAAATTCTACGGAGAATACCTGACAAATGCTCAGGGTGAAGACGTTGTAGCGGGTATCAGAACACCTCACCCGATTGCAGACCTTGAAAAAGAAATGCCTGAACAATACAAACAGTATGTTGATATTGCCAAAAAATTGGAAGAAGGCTACAGAGATGTTCAGGATATGGAATTTACAATTGAAAGAGGCAAACTCTATATCTTGCAAACAAGAAACGGTAAAAGAACTGCAAAAGCTTCTGTAAGAATTGCTGTTGAAATGGCTGAAGAAGGCATCATCGATAAGGAAAGAGCAATCGAACTTGTTGACCCGAACCAGTTGTATCAGGTTCTTTTGCCAGACTTTGACCCTGCCGCTAAAAAAGAAGCTCACAAAATTGCTCAGGGACTTGCGGCTTCTCCGGGTGCTGCCGTAGGTAAAATCGTATTCGATACAGAAGAAGCAGCAGAAAGAGGCAAAGCAGGCGAAAAAGTTATTCTTGTACGTTTGGAAACCTGCCCTGATGATATCCACGGTATGATTGCTTCTCAAGGTGTTCTTACTTTAAGAGGCGGTATGACTTCTCACGCAGCAGTAGTTGCAAAAGGTATGGGCAAACCCTGCGTTGCAGGCTGTGAAGATTTGAAAATCGACCTTAAAAACGGTACTTTAACAGACGGAAGCGGTAAAGTTTACCACGAAAACGATATTATCTCGTTAGACGGCGGTACCGGTGAAGTATTCGAAGGTGCAGTACATCTTGTTCCGCCTACGCTGGATGACAATTTCAAAAAACTCTTTGAATGGGTTAACGATGTAAAACTCTTGAGCGTACGTGCTAACGCAGATACCCCTGCTGATGTTGCAAAAGCATTGGAAATGGGTGCAGAAGGTGTAGGTCTTTGCAGAACCGAACACATGTTTATGGATCCTGAAAGACTACCTTGGGTTCAAAAAATGATTATCGCTGAAAATACCGAACAAAGAAAAGAAGCTCTTGAACACTTGCTTCCTATGCAGTATAAAGACTTCTACGAAATGTTCAAGGCTCTCGGCGACAAACCTATGACTATTCGTCTTTTAGACCCGCCGCTGCACGAGTTCTTACCTTCTAAAGAAGAATTGATTGCGACAGTTGCTACTAAAAAAGCATTGAATCAGGATTACAAAAAAGATGAAGAAATGCTTCACCTTGTAGAAAACATGTCGGAATCCAACCCGATGATGGGCTTGAGAGGCTGCCGTCTTGGTCTTACATTCCCTGAAATTAACGAAATGCAGGTTAAAGCTATTTTCTACGCAGCTTGCGACCTGAAAAAAGAAGGGCTGGATGTAAAACCTGAAGTTATGATTCCTCTTGTAGGTCACGTAAACGAACTTAAAGAAGCAAAAGCAGTTTGTGAACGTGTTGCAAAAGAAGTTATGGCTGAAAAAGGTGTCGGTGTAGATTATATGATTGGTACCATGATAGAAATTCCGCGTGCTGCATTAACTGCTGATCAGATTGCAGAATACGCAGAGTTCTTCTCATTCGGTACAAACGACCTTACACAGATGACCTTTGGTTATTCAAGAGACGATGCGGAAGGCAAATTCTTACAGAAATATGTAGATAACAAAATCCTTCCTGCTAACCCGTTCCAGACATTAGATCAAGAAGGTGTCGGACAGTTAATGAAACTGGCTCTTGATAAAGCATTGTCAGTCAAACCGCACCTCAAAAGAGGTATCTGCGGCGAACACGGCGGCGACCCGGCTTCCGTTAAATTCTGCCACAGAATCGGCTTGAACTATGTATCCTGCTCTCCTTTCAGAGTTCCGCAGGCAAGACTTGCCGCTGCTCAGGCTGTTATTGAGTTCAAACACAGCAAGGAAGAAGAAGGTACATTAGGATGTAAATAATCCTGTTAAAAGCAAATGTAAAAGACCTGAGAAATTTTTCTCAGGTCTTTTTTTAATTTAAAATTTCGTCTAATTTTTTTGTTTTGTATAAATGTTCCAAATCATCATATCCGCCGACATAATGGTCGTTGATAATAATTTGCGGAACAGTTGATATACAAGGCTGGTTGTATTTTTCACTCAGGTTTGCACACATTTCGTCAAAATTGTCATCGCAGTTAATTTCTTCAAAGTCCAGATTAAGCATTTTTAAAAGTCTTTTCGCTTTGACACAATACGGACATGTAGTTGATGTGTAAATTGTAATTTTATTCATTTCAAAACTCCTTATAAACGGTATAACATTATATCATAAAAAAGTGTGAAAACTTTTATACTTACTGCTAAAAAATTTGAAAGAAAGAGTTTTTATTATTATAATTTCAGCCGGAAGTTACATTTCAAATTCAGATACGGTGCTTTTACAACAACTAATTTTAGCTCAGGCTCGTGAACTCGCTGTGCTCAGGCATACTTGCCGGTCCAATGTTCGGATAAGTTTTTGTATAAAACTGCTTAAAGATTCCAAAAATAATTAATTTTTAATTACTTCTATACAGTTATAGGCATTCAAATAAGGCATATGTGCTTCTGTAATAAGCTCACCCGGAAGGAGAATGGAAATACCCGGCGGACATTCTGCAATAACTTCAGCAGAGATTCTGCCGATGGCTTTTTCTTTTGGTATTGTTTCTTTTTCGCTGTAGTATGCTTCTCGCGGATTCATAACAATTTGCGGTGTAAGCATCGGCATGTGTTTTCTTTTTTCAATATAATAAATATCCGAATAATTTGATTTTGCGATTTTTTCAATCGAATTTACAAGATATTGAATTTCCTGTTTTGTATTTCCTATGTTTATTAAAAGTAAAACACCAACATCGCTGGCAGATTCGACTTCGATATCAAAATCGATTTCCAGAATACTTTCAAGACGTTTTCCTGAAAGACCGTCAACGCTGATAAATACTTTTGTAATATCCTGATTAAAGTTTTCTGTTGCTTCGAGTACGTTTACACCTTCAATTTTATGCAATTTTTTACGAACAAATTTTGCATACTGTATGGCACGGCTTAATTGTCTTTTGCCTTTTTTGGATTCGAGATTTGCACGTGCAGCATCAAGGCTTGCCATTAAAAGCATAGAAGGACTTGTTGTTTGCAAAAGCTGTAAGGTTCTTTCTACTCTTTCAGGGTCAAATTTAGATCCTTTAGTTATATGCAGCATAGAACTTTGCGACATACTGCCGCCTGTTTTGTGCAAAGAATGTACAACAGCATCTGCTCCGAGATGTATTGAAGAAGACGGCAGATTTTTGTTAAAGTTCCACAAACAGCCGTGAGCCTCATCAACAATCAACGGTACGTCGTATTTTTTGCATACCTGCGCAATGGATTTGATGTCAGACACAACACCTTCGTATGTAGGATTTGTAATCCATACCATAGAAACATCATCGTTTTGTTGTAAAGCTTTTTCTATATCTTGAGGTCTTATCTCTCCCCATAAAGACCATTCATCCAGCTTTTCTGGCAAAATCCATACAGGTTCTGCTCCGGAAATAATCATCCCCGTGAGAATAGAACGATGGCAGTTTCTGTTAACGATAACTTTTTTCCCTTTTTTGGACTGGCACATTGCAAGAGTAAGATTTCCTATAGTTGATCCCCCCACAAGGAAAAAAGTTCTTTGAGTTCCAAACGCTTTTGCAGCAAGTTCCTGTGCCTCTTTTATAGGGCCGGTTGCCGGATGGAGTGTACCTAAATTATCAAATTCATCAGTTGTATCTAAAAGCAAAGCGCGGTTTCCGACGAGTTTTTTAAACGGCTGGTATGAAGCGCGTCCGCCTGTATGACCCGGTATATGGAACTGCATCATAGGGTTTTTGTAAAAGTTTTCTAGCGCTTCTACAAGCGGTGCTTTTACATCGCTTCTTAAATCATCGGAAATTTTACGGAACTTACGTGTTTTTGTCTTTGCTTTCAACATTTAGCATACAATCTCCATGGAACTTTATATTTATACAGAGTCTTATATTTTACGCATTTGACCCCTTGTACTTGTTGCGTGTGCCTGTATTTTGTAAAAATTGAACTTGTTTAATGCACACGTTCAATAAATTATGGGTGTCAGTTGACTTATGAAATAATACTACAAAAATAATTTTTGTTGTACCATCATGTATATTAATTCATATGCAATTTATAATCTAATAAAATACGCACAAAAATAAAATTGCTTATTATTTATGTAAACATTAGTAACAAAAAAGGAAAAGGATAAAAATTTATGCTCATTATTATGAACCCCTCTGCAACGGACGAACAAATACAGGCAGTGGTAAGTTTTATAAAAAGAAAAAACTTTGATGCTCATGTGTCTAAAGGCGAAGTGCAGACCGTTATTGGTGCAGTAGGCGGGAAAATTATCGACCCGCGTGATATAGAACTTCTTGATGGTGTAAAAGAAGTTATAAGAATCAGCTCAAGCTATAAACTTGCCGGCCGTATGTTTAAACCTGAAGATACTATCATAGAGGTTAACGGTGTAAAATTCGGCGGTGATAATATAGGCCTTATTGCTGGCCCGTGTACTGTTGAAAGCTATGAGCAGATGGACGAAACCGCCAGACAACTCTCTCAGATGGGTGTAAAAATATTAAGGGGCGGTGCGTTTAAACCCAGAACGTCACCCTATGCTTTTCAGGGGCTCGGTGAAGAGGGCTTAAAAATAATAAGAGATGTTGCAGACAAATATGGTATGGCCGTAACTTCAGAGGTTATGGAAATTTCTCAAATTCCGATGTGCTTAAAATACGTTGATATTTTGCAGGTTGGTGCAAGAAATATGCAAAACTTTAACCTTTTAAGAGAACTCGGCTACATTAACAAACCTGTAATGGTTAAAAGAGGTATGGCTAACACAATAGAAGAACTTCTTATGGCTGCAGAATATGTTATGTCAGGAGGCAATAGAGAGGTTATCCTTTGTGAAAGAGGTATAAGAACTTTTGAAAGGATTACGAGAAATACTCTTGATTTATCTGCAATACCTGTTGTTAAAAAATTGAGCCACCTGCCTATTATTATAGACCCTAGCCACGGTACGGGCTTGCGTGACAAGGTTGCTCCCATGTCGAGAGCTGCTGTTGCGGCCGGTTGCGACGGTTTGATTATAGAAGTTCACTATGATCCCGATACAGCGCTTTGTGACGGTGCTCAATCATTGTATCCCGAACAGTTTTCTGAATTGAAATCTGATTTAGAAAAAATTGCTCCTATAATTGGAAAGCATATTAGTGAACCTGTTGCAAAATAGGGAACATAAAATAATTGTTAAAATCGGGTGTGTCAGATGATACACCCGATTTTTTAAAACTATTTAAATTAGAGTGGTTTCAGCTGTTATTTTTAAGCTAATATAAATCATATTGTTTTGTAACAAAATTGTAATAATTTGTTTTTATTTTGTCAAAAATGGAATCGGATTTTACTTTACATGGATAGGAAGTGTAAAAAATAGGAGATTTTTATTATGTCAGTAGGTTCGGTAAATTCAAATGTAACTTTTGGGCAAAATCAGGTGAAAAAAAATAATTCTAAACATACTGCAGCATATATTGCTGCCGGTCTTGGTACTGCTGCTGCTATTACAGGTGCTGTAGTTTATAGAAAAAATATTGCAAATACATTTAAAATATTAAAAGATAAGTTTACACCTTCAACTACAAATTTAGTTAACAGCATGGATGATGTTATGAAAAATGGTAAAGAGAAGGTTAATGATATTGTAGATACCGTTAAGGGTAAAGTTGATGAAGGTGTTGATTTTGTACAGGAAAAAGCCGGAAAAATTAAGGAAACAGTACAAAATAAAATCGATGAAGGAAAAGAAGCTCTTGATGATGCGATGAATTCTGAAACAGCACAAAATATTAAAGATGGCACACAGGGTTTTTTCAAAAATGCAGGTGAATTTTTGAAAAATGCTGCTACAAAGACCTGGGGAACCATAAAAGAAGGTTATAACTGGGTAAAAGAAAAAGTTGTGGGTTTGTATCAAAAAATTAAAACATTTCTCTCTGATTTGAAAAAAGAAGCTTCTACACAAGCTGACGCAGCACAACAGGCTGCTAAGGATGTAAAGTAAATATTGACATAATAAATATATAAGAGAAAAGCGGACTTTTAACAAAGTTCGCTTTTTTTATTATATCATGTTGTTATGCTAGATAAAGAGGAATTAATAAGATTATATAATCTGGCTTTGCCTGAGCTTTTGAACATATCTCAAATGTATGTTAAAAACGGGGTTGAGTTTTGTTCGCTTATAAACGCAAGAAACGGGAAATGTTCACAAAATTGTAAATATTGTGCGCAGAGTTCTCATTACAATACAGAAATAGACTCTTTTCCGCTTGTGGATATAGAAGAGGTCAAAAAATCTGCTCAAGATGCACTAGCACACGGGGCGTCAAGGTTCGCAATAGTTACTTCAGGTAAAACTCCTGACGAAAGCGATTTTGATAAAATGCTTGAGATGATAGGGGAAATAAATAAAATAGACGGGCTGAAAAGCTGTGCCTCTATCGGTATTTTAAATGAAGAACAGGCAAAAAAACTTGCTCAAGCCGGTCTAAAACGTTTCCATCATAATATTAATACGGCAGAATCATACTATGGCGAGGTTTGTACCACACATTCTTTTGAAGAAAGAATAAACACCTGTAAACTCGTAAAAAAATACGGAATGGAACTATGCTGCGGCGTGATTCTCGGTATGGGAGAAACTCCACAGCAGCGTGTTGAAATGGCAATGACTCTTTCTGAAATTCAACCTGACTCAATACCTGTAAATATTCTTATGCCGATTGCACATACTCCGTTTGAAAGCTATATTGATAAAATTGATGAAGAAAATATTCTGCGTGCTATGTCAGTTATAAAAATTGCTAACCCAAAATCTATTGTCAGATTGTGTGGCGGCAGAATGAGGCTGAGCAGAGAAAATCAGGAAAAGGCTCTTATGACTTCTGTTGAAGGACTTATGGTCGGGAATTATCTGACCACTATAGGGGCAAATCCAAAACAGGATGTTGAGATGGTTAAGAATTTAGGAAAGAAAATTATCTGATGTTTGACTATATTAATGGCAAAATTGTTTCAAAACAAAATAGTGTAATCGGCGGAGCATCATTTGTTGTGGAATGCAACAATATTGGCTACTTGATTAATACAACAGGCAGAACTGTTGCAGAAGCGATTCAGGAAGGGACGCAAACAAAAGTTTATACAACACTTATACACCGTGAAGATGCTATGATTTTATGCGGATTTTTAAATAAAGGGGACAGAGATATTTTTAATATTTTAATGACTGTTTCCGGTGTGGGGATGAAGGTTGCGCTTGTATTGCTTGATAAATTTTCGGGCTGTGACTTGATTTCTGTTGTTATAAAGGGCGATTATAAAGAACTTTCCAAAGCCAAAGGCGTTGGGCCTAAATTAGCGCAAAAAATTATACTTGAACTTAAAGACAAACTTATCAACTGGCAGAAAAATTCTCCGCTGGATATACCTGATGTTGCGGATAAATCATCAATTTCTGACGTTTCATCAGAGGCACTAAATGAGGTTCAGGCCGTGTTGTTATCTCTGGGATATTCTTCTCAAGAGGCCGGAGCGGCAATAAAACAGGCATGTAGAATTGTTGATAAAAAAGATTCTTCAGAAGATATTTTAAAAGAAGCTTTGAGTTATCTTTCACAAGATTGATTACATTGATGTAAAACATCGGGTTTTATGCTAATATGACCTTGTTATGGTATCACAGATAATTACAGCTACAGTTATAGGTATTGATGCGTATAAAATTCTGGTTGAGGTTGATTTAGTCCAGTCGATACCGTCTGTTGTGATTGTGGGTTTGCCTGATACAGCTGTTTCTGAGGCAAGGGAAAGGGTGCGCACAGCCATTAAAAATTCCGGATTTACTTTCCCTAATCAGAAGGTTGTAATAAATCTTGCTCCTGCTGATATCAGAAAAGAGGGTACGAATTATGATTTGCCTATTGCAATAGGCATACTTGCCCGTGATGGTATTGTGGATGAAAACTTAATTAAAAACACTGCGTTTCTCGGTGAATTATCTCTGGATGGGTCATTGAGGGCTGTTAATGGAATCTTGCCGATTGTTTCCGGTTTAAAGGATTTGAAGATTGAGCAGGTGGTTGTTCCCCATGAAAACGCTAAGGAAGCGGCGCTCGTGCCGGATGTAAAGGTTCTGTGTGCTGATACCCTCGGGGATGTTGTAAAACATTTTTGCTCAATACCGGAAGACAGAAAAGAACTGGAAACATGTGAAGTTGATGTAGAAGATTACTTGAATGAGTATACAACAACACATTACGAATTTGATTTTAAAGATATAAAAGGGCAGATAAAGGCGAAAAAGGCGCTGGAGATAGCAGCAGCAGGCGGACATAATATTTTAATGATGGGACCTCCAGGGTCTGGGAAAACACTTTTGTCAAAAAGTTTTGCGTCTATCCTACCCCCGCTGGAGCTGGAAGAAGCTATTGAACTTACAAAAATCTACAGCGTTTCCGGACTTTTACGTAACGACAGCCCGCTTATAAACAAACGTCCGTTCAGGTCTGTACATCATACCGCTTCTGCAGTGGGAATAATAGGAGGCGGCTCCCGCCCAAAACCCGGAGAAATTACGCTGGCCCATCGAGGTGTCTTGTTTCTTGATGAAATTGTTGAGTTTCCTCGTCAGGTGCTTGAGGTTATGCGTCAGCCGTTAGAGGACGGAGAGGTTGTCATTTCTAGGGCACAAACCAGCATAAAATATCCTGCTGATTTTATACTGCTCGGTGCAATGAATCCATGTCCGTGCGGGTATCTTGGCGATTCTCAAAAACAATGTACTTGCTCGGAATTCCAAATACAAAGATACCGCGCAAGATTGTCAGGGCCGCTGCTTGACAGAATTGATATACAAATAGAAGTTCCCAGATTGACGCCGGAGGAGCTTTTAAATACAAAAGTTAAGTCTGAATCTTCTGCTGAAATTAGAAAAAGGGTTGTGAATGCGCGTAAAATTCAGTCATTGAGATATAAGGACTATCCTATTTTTACGAACTCCCAGCTTAATGCGGAGCTTGTAAAAATCTTTTGTAAGCTGGATGAAAATTGCGAAAATCTTTTAAAAACAGCTATATCAAGGTTTAATTTATCCGGCAGATCATACGATAGAATACTTAAACTGGCCAGAACAATAGCGGATTTAGAAGAAAGTGAAAATATAGAAAGTTCGCATATTGCGCAGGCTTTGCAGTATCGTAATTTTGTCGAGAATTCTGTTTTATAATTTTAATTCCCTAAAATTCTTTTCAAATCAACTTTTTTATTAATATTAAGGTTTCATTTTTGTAACAAATTATTAATTTTATAACAAAATAATTTTTTCTCGGATGTTAGACTAATAGAGTGATTGTATTTTTATTAGGAGATAAAAATGAATATAAATTCTATAAATGCGGTTTCATCTTATAATGTTCGTGGTTTTAATAATCCATTAAAAAAGAATTTTAAATCTAATGAACAACATATTGACGATGACAAACAAAACAGCTATGACCATAAACAATTTGCTAATACAATAACTTTTATTGCCTCTATGGCTGCTGTTACGGGTATGAGCATTATGTATGGTCTTAGTTCTTGGGAGCAAAACAAGACTCTGGATAAATTTGAAAAAGTTATTAATGATTCTGAGATCAGAAAAGATACATTTCTTGTTAAAGATGTAACCGGTGATGAAAAGCCTGATATGATCCTTTTCAAAAAGGACGGTTCAAAAGTTGTTTTTGATATTGCAAATGGAAATGTTAAATAGATATTAAAAAAGAGGTCTTATTTAAGACCTCTTTTTTGTCTGGTAAACTATTCAAAAGATAACATATCGTGCCCCGGAACTCTTTCGAGAGAGTTTTCTTTTAGCGGAGCAGCCATTCTTTCAGCTATTCCTTTTCTAAATGTAGGTGCTTTTTCAACAGAGCTGTCTTCGACTTTTGATAATATTCTCCTAAACATGTTGTTACCGTTTACACCACTCATTACAGACCTCATTTCTAGACCTTTTTGTAAAAAGGCTTAATTAGTTAAAGTAAATAAACACAAAATATTAAATGACCATATTTTATTATTAATTATATTATGCATCTTTTTTTAGATTTTGCCAATACATTTGTAGTAGTAAATTCAAAATTGTTACATTTACACTTGTAAAAATTACTCAAAGTTAACAAAAATATGGACATTCGGACATGTTAATACTAAGATACAATTATACTAATTAAGGAGATTTTTTATGAAATTAATGGAAGGCAAAAAAGGTATTATTTTTGGTGTTTCTAACTCCAGAGGTATTGCTTATGCTATTGCTAAACAAATTCACGAAGCAGGGGCTGAAATTGCATTTACTTATGCTAACGAAGCTATGGAATCAAGAGTACGTCCTCTGGCAGAAGAAATGAATGCAAAAATGATTGTTGAATGCGATGTTACTAACGAAGAGCAGGTGAAGAGCGTTTTTGCACAATACGAAAAAATCTACGGAAAATTGGACTTTGTTATCCACGCCGTTGCCTTTGCTCATAAAGAAGACCTGATGGGTGATTTTATTGATACTTCAAAAGAAGGCTGGGATACTGCATTGAGTGTTAGTGCATACTCTCTGGTATCTCTTGCAAGAGCTGCAAAACCTTTGTTTAACGAAGGCGGTGCCATTCTTGCTTTAACATACCTTGGTTCAGAAAAGGTTGTTGCAAATTACAACGTAATGGGTGTTGCAAAAGCTACTCTTGAAGCTTCTGCAAGATATCTTGCTGATAACCTCGGCAAAATCGGTGTCAGAGTCAACTGTCTGTCCGCTGGTGCTGTTAAAACTCTTGCTGCAAAGGGTATTTCAGGATTTGACAGAATGTTAAAAGCAGCTATCTTAAAAGCTCCTTTAAGAAGAAATGTTTCACTTGAAGATGTAGGCAAGACTGGTTTATACCTTGTTTCTGACCTTGCTTCCGGTGTTACAGGAGAAGTTGTCCACGTAGATTGCGGCTGCCATTGCGTTTATGCATCGGTGGATGAAATGGAAGCTACTTACGCTTATCAAAAGGAACATCAATAAGTTTTTACTAAGGGCAAACCTCATGTTTGCCCTTTTTAAATATATGAAATTTTAGTCGAAACTATAAGGAAGCAGAAAAATGATGAAAAAGAACAAAACAAAAATTGTTGCCACGCTCGGGCCTTCCAGCTGTGAGGAATCTATTATTGAAGAACTGGTGCTCTCCGGTGCTACAATGTTTAGAATTAACACTTCTCACAATACTGCAGAAGCTCATGCTGAAACAATTAAAAAAATCAGAAGTGTAGAAAAAAGATTAAAAACATTTATACCTGTAATGGTTGACCTTCAAGGGCCTAAAATCAGAGTAGGTAACTTGATCGAACCCATTCCTATTGAACCAGGTAAGGAACTTGTTCTGGAATACGGTCTTGAACAAACAGATCCGAACATTGTACCTGTTGACTACAAAGGTGTTGCAGACGATGTACGCGAAGGCGAATACATTCTTTTAGATGATGGTAAAATCAGAATACAGGTTATCAGAAAAGAAGGCACCAAAGTTCACGTAAAAGTTATTGACGGTGAATTGCTTAAACCTAGAAAGGGTATCAATATCCCCGGCGGTACAAAGAGCCTTTCTGCAATCACAGAACGTGACGTAGATTTTATTAAATTTGCAGTAGACAATGATGCAGATTATCTTGCATTATCTTTTGTAAGAGATAAAGATGACATCTTGCTTGCTAAGAAATATTTGAGCCATTTCGGTGCTGATATTCCTATAGTAGCTAAGATTGAAAAACCTGAAGCAGTTAAGAATATCGAATCAATACTTGATGTAGTTGATGCTGTAATGGTTGCACGTGGTGACCTCGGTATTGAACTTGCTCCGGAAAAAGTTCCTATGGTACAAAAACAAATTGTTGACGCGGCATTTGCTCACAGAAAAACTTGTATTGTAGCTACACAGATGCTTGAATCTATGATTGACAATCCTATTCCGACAAGAGCAGAAGCTTCAGACGTTGCTAACGCAATCCTTGACGGTGCGGACGCTGTTATGCTTTCAGGCGAAACTGCTGCAGGCAAACACCCTGTTGAAGCAGTAAAAATGATGGCAATGATTGCACATGAAGTTGAACAGAGCAATTTTGTAAGCTATAATCTTGATTTGCCAATGAATCCTAACTATGAACCAACTCCGCAGGCTGTTGCTGGTGCTGCTGTTAAGATGGCTAAAGATTTGGGCGCAAAAGCTATTCTTGCATTTACTCACACAGGTTATACAGTAAAACTGCTCTCTAAATTAAGACCGTCAGTTCCTGTAATGGCTATTTCTGACAGCGAAAAAGTATGCAGAAAATTGAACCTGTTCTGGGATATGCACCCTTATCAGAAGGATTGGGATGTTGTTTTAAATGACGAATTGTTGAAAAAAATCGACAAATTGTTGTTAGAAAAAACAGAATTTAAAAAAGATGACAGAGTTATTATCATTGGTTCTATTCCTAAACTTATTACAGGAAGAACAAACTTTGTACGTGTTCACAGAATGTGTGCTTTTTAAGCTTCTGTTTAAAACAATACATAAAAAGACTATCATTTTGGTGATAGTCTTTTTTATTTGTAGCTTTTATTTTTTTTATCCCGCTGTCTTTAAAATTAACCTGATGTTGTTCGAGAAAAATTCGTGATAAGGAGCCAAGCGACGTGAACGAATTTTTTGAGTGACACATTGAAAAGGTGAGCAGGTGCTGGCTGCGGTCAGCCGGCAGCAACTGCGACACTAGATTAGTTTCTGTTCAAAGAGTATATTATTTTTTTACCTGATACTTCGTTTTAACATTAACTAATCCTCACTACAGGCTCGCGAACTCGCTGCGCTCAAACACACTCGCCCTTGTCAATGTTCGGATAAGTTTTTGTATAAAACTACGTAAAGGTTAAAAAATAATATACTCTTTTACTTTTTTTTCTCTTTACTTATTAAAAGCCGGAAGTTTTATTGAAAATTCCGGCTGCAAAATCAAAAAATAATTATTACATAACAAAAAAGACTACCATTTTGGTGATAGTCTTTTTTTTATTATAAAGTTATTTATTCCTGCGGCTGTTTTTGAGTATTTTTGTCTATGCCCAGATCCTCAAGCGATTTAATAAAATTTTCTGCTGCGGATTTTTGAATTTCAGGCGGAACAACTCTTAACAGTTCTATGGTTTTTGAAATTACTGGATC
Organism: Candidatus Gastranaerophilales bacterium; assembly: GCA_944325565.1. Classification (GTDB taxonomy): domain Bacteria; phylum Cyanobacteriota; class Vampirovibrionia; order Gastranaerophilales; family Gastranaerophilaceae; genus Limenecus. The sequence continues at coordinate 21,250 of CALVAT010000005.1, read as the reverse complement.
TTTGTCATACCATCTGTTGCCGTTTATCGGTTTTACCATTTCATAGAATTTGTCTATAGTTTCTTTGGATACTTTTTCTTCTATTTTTGCAAGAAAGATTTCAGCCTGCGCTCTTAATTCGTCCTGATAATTGCGCAAAAGCTCAACTACTTCCATTAAAACCGGATCATGGTCGTACCATCTTTTATATTGAGGCATTTATACTTCCTTTATTTGTAACCTCTTGGATATTTTTTGTCAAAATATCACTTTCATCATTGTATCTTACTATATTTGCCCCCAAATTGGCAAATTTTGTTTCAAAAAGCTCATATCCTCTGTCAATATGGTGCAGGGCTTCTATGTCGCTTTCTCCTTCTGCCATAAGGGCTGCAATAATAAGAGAAGCTCCGGCTCTAAGGTCGCTGGCTTTTACGTTAGCACCTGTGAGTCTTTCTACTCCTCTTATAAGGGCATGGTTTCTTTCCTGATGAATATCAGCGCCCATACGGCGGAGTTCTGGAACTTGCATAAATCTGTTTTCATACAAGCTTTCTGTAACAATGCTGACGCCTTCTGCTGTTGTTAACATGGCCATGGCTATTGCCTGCAAATCAGTAGGAAATCCGGGGTATGGCTGTGTTACTATGTTAACCGGATTTAATCTTTGATTGCAGCTTACTTCTATGACGGTAGGTTCAATAAGTTTTATATTTGCACCCATTTTTATCAGTTTTGAGTTATAGAATGTCAAATGTGAGGGCAGAACATTTCTTATGATACCTTTGCCTTTTGTAGCAATAATAGCAGCCATGTATGTTCCGGCTTCGATTCTATCTGGAATAGTTGTATATTCAATCGGATGCAGGTCTTCTTGTTTTACACCGTTGATAACAATTTCTGATGTACCGGCTCCGGAAACATCTGCTCCCATTGCGTTTAAGAAGTTTGCAAGGTCGACGATTTCCGGTTCTTGTGCAGCGTTTTGTATTCTTGTTGCGCCTTCTGCAAGAATAGAAGCAAGTATAAGGTTTTCAGTTGCTCCTACTGACGGGATATCAAGATAAATATCCGTACCAACAAGTTTTTGCGCATTAGCATGAACGTAACCGTTTTCTATTTTTATTTCAGCTCCGAGTGCTTCGAGTCCTTTTATGTGGAAATCTACTCTTCTTTCTCCTATCGCACAGCCGCCGGGGAGTGCAACAATTGCCTCTTTGCATCTGGAAACCAGTGCTCCGAGTATGATAAACGAAGCACGCATTTTGCTGACAAGTTCGTATTTAGCTGTTATGCTTGAAATTTCTGTAGCATCGATTGATACAGTTTTGGCAATTTTATCATATTTTGTTTTTACGCCTAATTCTTCAATAACCCTGAGCATTATATTAACATCGGTGAGCTCGGGTACGTTATGTATAACAGTTTCTCCTTTAGGCAGGATTGCTGCTGCCATGAGTTTTAAGACGGAGTTTTTTGCACCGCTTATAGAAACTTCGCCTTTTAATGTATTACCGCCAATTATTTTTAGTTTTTCAACCAAGATATCCCTCCGGGATTATGTTTATATCCGTATAATGTCTTTTCTTCTATCATAATATAACCAACATGAATTGTCGTACATAATTTAATTAATGTAAATTGCCTATCTTTTGTAGATTAATATTTTTTATATTCCAATCATATTGAGGTAATTTCTTTTCCTGTTGAATTGTATTTTTTTGTTGTGTATTTGACGGTTTGGTTGTTTTGGTATTGACCGCGGGTTTTGTGTTAGAGTTTGCCGAGGGTTTGTCCATTACCGGTGTTAAGACTTTGGGCTCCTGTTTTTGTATATCCACGGCAGGAATAACTTTTTCTCCTCTAAGCTGAGGCGGGGTAGTTGTGTTTTCTATATCATCTCTTATAGAGTCAAACAGTCTTGGTTCTTCCTGTTTTTTGGATTTTTCTATTAAAGCCTCCTGTTCTTCGAGTTGTTTTCTTTCTAATTCCTGACGTTTTTGTTCCAGAAGTCTTATATTTTCTATATGTTTTTGTTGTTCTTTTTCAAGACGGCGTTGTTCGCGTTTTGATTTTCGATTTTGTTGTGATTCATTAATATTTTGTTTGATTACTTCGCCGTTAACGCTCGGGTAGTATAGTTTCGTTCCTTCGTTAATGAATTTGCTTTTCATTTCTATAGATTTTGGTTTTTCTTCCGGCAATGTCCAGGGATTGACTCTTTTGTCAACTTCTTTGCTTACATATTGAGCCATCGTCATAGAGTATTTTTTTATCTTGGACAACTGTGCATATCCGGGTGAAAACTGTGCAAATCCGATATCATAATCCGCTGCTTTTAAATCTCTAAGATATAAATCCTGCCAGATTACAGAATAAGTTTTTTTGTCGATGAGTGAAACAAGGGTGCTTAGCTTGTATGTTGGTACAACAGGATCTCCTTCAGCAAGGCCGAGTTTGTTCCACCATGTAGTTTTTAAAAATCTGCTTTGTATATCCATACCGCTTGTTACAAGGAGTATGTAATCCGCATTCATATTATTTGTTACACGTTTCAGGTTCACAAAATCTATGTTGTAGTTGTTTCTGTATTCTCTAAAGAAAGTCAGATAATAAAGCGGTATGTTTTTTTGTGTAATTTTTGACATTGTTTCGCCAAGCAGCGGAGCTTTTATTCGGCCTGTTTTGTTTAGCTCATTGATGATGTCTGCTGCTATTAAATCTGCTGCTGCGCCGCATGTTAAGTAAGTTGTGCCATTTCTTTGACCCGAGTCGCTCAATACAAGAACTGTCGGAATTTTATGTTCTTTTGCAGCAAAAGCAGGGCTTTGAAATGCGGTTAAAAATATACCGAAAACGACTGATACAAATATTATTAACTTAATTATTCCGTTAGAAATCATACCTATCCCCATTGTCTTAGTATTTATTATCATTCTTTTTTGGTAATTTTTTATCCCTTAAATACAGTATTTTTCAATATTTTAGGTTAAATTTTTTTATGGTTGTAGTAAAATAAATTTTACGGAAATTAATAACAACGGGTAATTTGCTTATGTTGGACAATCAAGAACTTTTGAATTTAGCAAAACAGGCTTGTACCAATGCTTATGCTCCGTATTCAAAATTCAATGTCGGAGCGTGTGCACTTTACGATACAGGCAATTATTATTTGGGCTGCAATGTAGAAAATGCAAGTTACGGCCTTTCTTTGTGTGCGGAACGTAATGCAATGTCTAATGCAATTGTTGCCGGTGAAAAAGGAAAACTTGTTAAAATAGCAGTGTATTCAACAAATACAAAAAACTGTATGCCATGCGGTGCCTGCAGACAGTGGATGGCCGAGTTTAAAAAGGACAAAAATTTGCAGATTATACTGGAGAGTGAAGACTCAAAATGCGCGGTCTTTACAATTGATGAACTTTTGCCTTACGGCTTTGAGTTGTAATCCCACATATAAATCTGTCCGCAGTATCTGCAAACAGCGTGTCTGTTCATAAAATTCAAATCGGGTATAAAGGTGTAACCGTCTACGGTTATAACTATATCACCATTTTTGTTGTATTCTTGCCTGTAGTTTTTGGCGCCCTTGTAGCTGGGTGCGAACATAAGCTCGAATTTATCTACGGATTTACAGTTTTTGCAGACAAACATTACTCTTCGTCATCCTCGTCTTTGATTCTGCGTTTTGACGGTTTTGCGGCTCTTTGCGCCAGCTTTTCAGCGGCGATTTTGCCTGCATAGTTTCTTTTGTTTATGTCTTTATATAATGCAGTACAGCATAAGCTTCTTAAAGGAAGTGTAAAACCTGTGACGGCAAAGCTTACTGCCATAAGCACTATATGCTTTGCAATGGAATAGCTTTTCAGTGTAAACGGTATATTATTAGACGAAAGTATCGAATTGAAACCGTCTAAAGGCAGCAGTCTGATGTATTGTTCTACAGGATATGAGAAGAATCCGCCTAAATCCCCTATATCAAAGCCCCAGCTTATCAGCCCCGGAACAAGCCAGTAGGTTGTGATACCGAGCACAGCCAGAAGCATTGCTGTTTTCCAGAAGTTGAATTTTACGTATCCTATTGCTGATTTTATTGCTTCAAATGCGCTTTTATCTTCTTCAAGCGCAAAAACCTGAAAACTTAGCGACATATAGACAAACACTATAAAAAGCAGTCCCCACAACAGCGGAAAAGACAGTATCAAATAAACAAATGAAATCAACAGTAAAAACCAGATATAAGAGCCGGTACGCCTTTTTATGAGTTCTGTATGCACCCCTGTGTCATCTATGTTTCCGCCTTCAAGAAGGGAACTGGCCATGGAGTTTAGCGCAGCAAGTGCCACTATGTAATCCCAGAAAGCTTTGCAGAAGATAAAAAATCCCGGCAAAGTCAAGACAATCAGCATTAAAAATACAAGAGGAATATTGTCAAAAATCGGGTTTTTGTTGGTCAATGCTGACACGTGCAGTGTAAAAATATAAGAAGCAAAAAATATTAAGGCGATTCCTATAATTTGTCCGAATATAGGAAAAGCCATGTACTTAAAAAACTTTTCAAAGTTTAGAAAGTATAGTTTTACTCCGTTAAAAAATATTTTCATAACGCTTGCAAAAGCTGATTCTTTTTTCGTTTTTGCCATAATACTTATAATAGTCCTCTTTTAATTTATGTTTATATTAACATGTAAAGTATGGACGAGCAAAGAAATATAATAGAGATTTTGAGGGGATTAACGCAGGAAGATTTTAGAGGGCACGTTGATTTGCACATGCACTCAAATTTTTCTGATGGCAAATTAACCCCTGAAGAACTTTTAAAAGACGCACAGGACAAAGGTTACAGGCTTATTGCCATAGCTGACCATAACACGGTTGAAGCATACAAAAAAACAAACATACTCGAAAGCGCAATGGTTATAACCGCAATAGAATTTGACTGCTGGTATAAAGGTGTGCTTGTGCATCTGCTTGGCTACGGGGTGGATATAAATAACGAAGAGCTTTTAAAGCTCTGTGCTAAAACCAAAAAAGAAACGGAAGCCGATATTGTAAGGCTGTTTAATCACAGACATCCCAAAGATGTAATAAAGGCAATACATTCTGCCGGCGGTGCTGCGGTGCTTGCGCATCCGGCATGTTACTGGGCTATTAATTTAGACCATTTTATAAAATCTTTAATTGATTTGGGCTTGGACGGGGTAGAATCATACTATCCGTACAGACGCCACAGAGGGATAATTAAATTCCACAGTGCTGAAACTGTTCGAAAAATTGCGCTGAAATATAAAGTTATAATGACCGGCGGGTCAGACTCACACGGTGAGATAGGGAGTATATTTCATTAGATTTTTAATACTTTGTGGATTTTTAGGGTTATTAAATAGTTTGTAAACTATATAATAACCATTTGTAATTTACTTTTCAAGTTAACAAATATAAAATTTATAATAAGTTTACAAAAGAATTATAAAGGGTTTATAAACTTTGACAATAAAAGAAGAAAATCAAAGATTTGTGGTTGTTATAGAAAAAGAAGTGATTGAGGCTTTTAAACTTCTTGCTAAAAAGGAAAATCGTTCTGCAAGTAATCTGGCTGCGACCTTGATTAAAAATTACGTAGAAAAACATTCTAAATAGTCGTAGGGTTTGCAATCAATATCTTTGTCCCTGCAATAAAGAAAAATACCGTTAATTTTTAGTTGCTGGGTGCCAGAATTATAATGAGGTTTCTGCCTTCCATGGAAGGTTTTTTCTCAACATTTATAGGTTCACCCTCAAGGTCAGCAATAAATCTGTTAGCAAGGTCGAAAGCAAGCTCTGTATGCTGCATTTCACGGCCTCTTAGCATAATAACGATTTTAACCTTGTCGCCTGATGCAATGAATTTTTTAATATTTTTAATTCTTACATTGTAATCATGAACATCTATTTTGTATCTGATTTTAATTTCTTTAATTTCTACGGTATGTTGTTTTTTCTTGGCTTCTTTAGCCTTTTTTTCCATCTCGTATTTATATTTGCCGTAGTTCATGATTTTTGCTACGGGGGGATTTTGGTTTGGTGACACAATTACTAAATCGAGGTCTTTTTCATCGGCAAGTTTCTGGGCTTCTATTGTAGGTATAACGCCGAAATTTTCTCCTTCGCTGCCTATTAATCTTACTTCTTTACATCTAATATTTCTGTTAATTAAGGCTGCATCCTTGCCGCCGTTTGAAAAATCTCTGCTAATAATTGTTCTCCTTTGATTTGCTATTTTAATTATTTTAATGTGCTAAATATTTAAATGTCAACAAGCATACGAAGTATAGACTGTTTCTATACACGTACATTGTAGATTTCATTGTATGCGTTAATGAGTCTGTTTCTCATCTGCAGCGCCATTTGCATTGTCAGGTTTGCTTTTTGAGATGCCAGCATTACTTCATGTACACTGATATCTCCGCCTGAAGCAAAAGTTTCTGCAGCTTCGTAAGCTGCGTTTTGAGAAGCGTTTACGTCATTTAAACTTTTAGAAAAAGCGTTGCCTATGTCGTTTGCCATATTTTCAACGGGAGAGTTTGAACGTTTTTTGTTTGTGTCCATTGAGCTTTCTTGAGGTTGGGCAACGTTATCCAATCTTTCAATCGGAGAAATACCCATGTTCTCGAGTCCTACATTCATTTGAATGCCCGTGTTTATAATTGGCCCTTGAGGAATATTACTCATTTCCTGTATTTTTCCGTTCAATACATTGTCAAAAGCCGTCATGCCGTTTTTATCGGAAGTTATGTTGAAAGCTTCCATATTCTGGCTGAAGATTTTGTTGTAATTTTGTATGGAATTGTTTGCTATCTGATTAAATTGCAATTTTTATACTCCTGTTTTTTATTTTTGCCGGAATTTTCGGGATTTCCAAAGTTCCGGTTCAACGACGATTAGATTCTTAAAGCTGCGTTAATCATACCCTTCGTGGTTTCCGCGGTTGTAACATTTGCCTCGTAAGCACGGGAGGCCGATACCATGTTTACCATTTCTTCCACAACATTTATGTTAGGTAAAGTGACAAATCCGTCAGCGTCAGCTTCGGGGTTTGACGGGTCAAAAATTGTTTTATACGGGTCATTTGCCGGTGTTATTTCTGCTACTTCAACGCCTTGAGATATTGTTCTGTCGTCATAGGATATGCCGCCTTTTAACATCATGGTGTTGTTTGTCGGGCTGAAAAACACCTCGTGCTGTCCGTCAGGAAATGCCGGAGCGTGCGAGCCTAGTCTGTCCGCGTATATTGCCTTAAAGCTTACGTTTTTTTTGATGTAAACTCCGGGAGTACCGTCAGGGTTTCTTGTTGTGTTAACGTTGGCAATGTTGCTGGCGATGTTGTCCATCATTGTTCTCTGGGCGTACATGCCGCTGCCTGAAATGTCGAATGCACTAAAACTCATCTATTATGAATTCCCTCCGCCTCTTACTACATCAAGCAGGTTTGACATAAAACGTCCCTCTAAAGTAGCGAGAACATTGTACTGGGCACCTGCTTTAGCCATGTCCATCATTTCTTCTTCTACGTTTACGTTGTTTCCGTTGCCGTAGTCAATATAACTTGTATCTCTTATGACTTCGGGAGCATATCCGTTTAGGTCGGATTGTGTTTGCTGAATATACATAAACTGCTCCTGAGGAAGTCTTTGTGCAATATTTTGCACGGGATTTGTTGATGGGGCATAGCCTGTTTTATAAGTTTCATTTTTGTATGCCTGACTGTTTATTTGTCTTAAGTCACGTCTTACATCGTCTTTTGCAATGATTTCTCTTAGCTGGTCTTCGAATGCAACTTGTTTTCTCTGATATTCGGGTGTCATTGCGTTAGCTGTATTAGAGGCAATAGCTGTTTGTCTTTTAACAAGTCCGTCCATTGCAAGTTTTGATACTTCAATGGCTCTTACATTAAACAAATCCAATTTTTACCTCCTCTCTGTTTTCTTAAAGTTTTGGTATTGATATTTCAAAGGTAGTACCTTTTTTATTAGAACTTATAAGTTTTAAATCCCCGTATTGTTCTTGCATTGCTTCTTTTGATATATACAATCCGAGTCCGCTGCCTGTAACTTTGGATGTGTAGCCTTCTTCAAAAACTTTTTCACGGTTGTCTTTTTCTATGCCGCAGCCATTGTCGGAGATAAGGATTTTTAACATATTATCTTCCGTTACTTCTGTTTTAACTTTAATAATACCGTCTTTATCCACAGCATCAATAGCGTTGTAGAAAAGGTTTATCATTACGTTAAGCAGTTTGTTTTCATCAGCAAGAACATCTCCGTTATAGCTGTTTGATACTTCGAATCTGACCTGCTGCTGCTGCGCTTTTGCATTAACAAGCTCAATTGCATTTTGCAAAATTTTAGAAAAATTATGAGTTTCCAGCTTAGCACTCTGAATTGTTCTAAGCTCGGTTAAGAGTACTCCGATGGCATCTTTTGACTTTTTAATGCTTGAGATGGCGTTTGTAATGGAATCATGCAGCTCTGCATTTTTTACCATTTCAAGCCTTTTTTCAATTATTTTGGAATACAAATCTATAATTGAAAGGTGATTTTTGATGTCGTGTGAGATTACTTTTGTTTTAGTCGATATATATTCGTATTTTTTTACAATATCATCGCTTTCACCCAGTAGTCCAGCCTCGGCCTGTGTAAGAGCGGCTTCTTCAACAAAGGAATCAGCAAAGTTAATAAATTTATGTACAGCCTGATTTAAAAGCTCGTTGCTTCTTCTTTCTGGAGTGTATTCCTGTGTATATCTCATTAAATCGATTTTGGAATTTTGAGAGATAATACGTATTACATTATTAATATCTCTGGAGTTTAGTAAATAATAAAGACATGATGTGTCTTTTACCGGTTCTGTGGAATAATCCCACAATAGGCAGGCTGAATATCTGGGTGAAAGCAGAACAAGAAACTCTGTATCTCCCCAGATGTCTTCTTTTGTAAGGTTTTCGCCGTTTGTTACATCGTCAAAGGAGTAAACTTCGGCATTTGTGAATTCCAGTCTTTTTAAAACACCATCGAGCTCTTTTGTATCGAACAATCTAGTAAGTACAACGGCTTTCTGGGTTTGGGCTTCTAAAAGCGGTTCAAGCGCAAAGCGAAACAAACCTTTAACGGTTTGTTTCGTTACGGGTTTTGTTTGTCCCAGATAAATTAAATCTTTTAAAAGATTTTTTTGTCTAAAGTTTGCTCCGCTCATTAATCATACCATTATTTAAATGTGGGACTTGTTTGATTGTCCCTGGCTTTTTGGATTTGCTTTGTTTCTTAATTTCTATACAGCACCTAGAAGCTTCGCTTCTGACTTAGCCCTCTCATAAAAGCAACATTTAGTTGCTTTTATTCGGCAGAGTCTCCATCCGAAACGTGCCACTGGCACCTTTCGCACGGAGTCCTTACTCACCGGACTCGCTCGCTTCGTTCGCTCCGTCCGTCCGTTCACTATTTACGGACTATTGTTTGTTTTACGGGGCTTGACGATTGTTTCGTGAAGCCATTTTGCACGCTTCGCCCGAATTTGTTTTGCTCAGCGGCAAAAGAAGGCAAATCCGCTCTTGGATTATTGACGTTCACAAGGTTAAGCATTTCGTTTCGAATTTTTATTCTAAAAATTCTTCGTCTTGAAATCGGACACTCCGGCGGAGTAACATCCGCCTACGTATGGGGCGTTCCCGTTGGTCAGCACCGTCCGATTCCGCTCTTCATTAACCTTGCTCACATGGCTGTTCGCTCGTCTGTTTCACAGACTCGACTCCACAGCCGCATAAAATCCGCTATATAGCGATTTTGACTTTTCTTCTGTTCAAAAATCCGTTGTTCAATGCATACAAAACAGCCTGTGTTCTGTCATTAACCTGCAATTTTTGAAAGATATTGTTGACGTGTGTTTTTACAGTTGTTTCAGAAATAAACAGTTTTTGTGCCACGCCTTTGTATGTTATGCCCTGTGTTAAAAGGTCAAGAACTTCCTCCTCTCTTTGAGTAAGATAGTTTAAAAGGTTTTCTTCGTCTTCTACATTTTCTGTTTCTTCTTTGAAGGACTGTTGAAAATATTCGAAAAATCTTGAGGACAAAGTTGCAGGAAGATAAATCTTGCCCGCTGCAACTTCGTCTATTGCGTAGATGAGTTGAGCTGATGCCATTGTTTTTAAGATATAGCCTTTAGCACCAATTTTCATAGCTCTGAAGATTAAATCAGGATCATCGTAGCCTGTCAAAGCGATGATACGCACTCCCAAATCAAGTTTTTCAATCTCTGCTATTGCAGTCAGACCGTCTTTTTCAGGCATGTTGATATCCATCAAAACGATTTCGGGACGATACTTCTTAATAAGACTGATTGCAACACTTGCGCTTGTTGCTGTTGCTACAACATCAAAATCGCTTTCGATTTCAATCAACTCTTTGATACCTGACAAATGTTCATAGTTGTCATCTACTATGATGATTCTGGCTTTTTTCTTAAATTCAATCCCTCTTCTCATCTACTCCCCCCAAGATTTTTATTTTGAATTAAAATTTTATAATCGTGTAATTGTATTATTTACACATAGTATATTACCCCTAAATGCAGTAGACTCTCATCGGCTATGAGATTGAAATAGCGTGGTTTTTTTATATTCTTAAAGATTTAGACCACATGGTCTAGAAAAGGCTGTTTTTATTTACAGGGACAGATGTTTGAGCTTTATTAAAAAATAATTTATTAGTATTATTTTTCACATTTGAACTAGTAGATTTAATTTAGTCATAATATACTAGCTACCCTTTAAAAAGCTGATTTGTTATGTTAAATTTAGAATCAGGAGCAGCCGGATAATCGCGCGGATGAAACATTCCGTGAGGAAAGTCCGGGCACCCTAGGGCAGACCGCCTGATAACGTCAGGTGCGGGCGACCGTGAGGACAGTGCCACAGAAATGCAGACTGCCGATGATTCCTGATACTGTCAGTGAAAACAGGCGATGGTGCAACGGTGAGGTAAGAGCTCACCGGCAAGGCTGAGAGGTCTTGGCCAGGTAAACCCCGGTCGGGTGCAAGGTTGACAAAAAGGTTAAGGTGACCCGCCGTCTTTTGACAAACCGCTTGAGCTTGCAGGCAACTGCAACCCCAGACAGATGATTATCTAAAAACAGAACCCGGCTTATGAGCTGCTCCTTTTTATTTTTATTCTCCATCCGTTGTGGGATTTTCTTCTTCTGTTTTTACTTCCTGAGCATCTACAAACGGTGTTTCTTTATGCATTTTAATGCGCGATATTCTTCTGCCGTCGATTTCTAAGATAGTATATGTAATATTTTTGTCTTCTATAACATCGTTTAATTCCGGTTCTCTGCCTAAAAGGCCGAATACATAACCGCCGATGGTCTGGAAGTCTTCTGCCGGAATATCTAAATCAAATCTTTCGTTTATGTCGTCTATATCCATTTTGCAGGAGACATTCAATGTATTTTCGTCGATTCTTACTACTTCAGGAGTTTCTACTTTATCAAATTCGTCGTATATTTCACCGACAATTTCTTCTAAGATATCTTCAATAGTTACAATACCGGCTACTCCGCCATGCTCATCAACAACTGCTGCCATCTGGTTTTTTGAAGAAGTAAAATCACTCAGCAAATCTGATATAAATTTGTTCTCCGGTACAATCAAAAGTTCTCTAGCAAGCAGTTCTATTGAAAAATTGTCGTCAACATGGTTGTTTTTTATGACCTTCAGTACATCTTTGGCATTAATTATACCAATTATATTATCCACATTATCCCTGTATACCGGTATGCGTGTATGGCCTGAATTGATGATTAAATCAGCGAGTTCATTTATGTTTTGTTCAACGTTAATCATAAAGATTTCTGTACGCGGAATCATGATTTCTTTAACAACAGTGTTGGCAAAACCATAGAAGTTAGAAAGCATCTGAGCCTCATGGCTGTCAATGGTTTCTAGTTTTTCGCCTTCTTTAATCAATTTGTCGAATTTTTCTTCCCAGTTATCTTCTGCGTCATGAGCCTGTAGCTCTATTGTTATATGCGCAATATTTTTTATAACTTTTCTGATTTTGCGCTCAAGCATATCCGCTATGTCATCAGCATCTTTCATCTGGGTTTCAGGGTCAACTTCAATAGTCATATTAATAATTACTCCTGAAGACCCTAAATCTATTGTTTTTAGCTCTATAACATCTGTGATACCGTGGATAGTAGAGGCAACCTGTCTGATTTTTTCTTCAACTTTTGGTTCGGCAGATTGGACTGTCAAGCTGCTTACATTATTTTTCAAAAGATAAATAGCAAGGAAAAATAATATTGTACCGATGATGATAGAAGCAATAGCATCAGGTATATATGCAAGAGCCGGCGGCATAACAAATTTTGCAAGAGTCAACGCTAGAAATGCTACGATTACACCGGATAGAGCCGCTGTATCTTCATACCATACAAATTTTGTTGTAGGGCTTTTGATTTTGCCTATGTATTTTATCGAGATGAAGAATTCCTTGAGAATATTTTTTTCCTGAATGCCGACTTCGTGTAAAACGGCTTTTGAGGCGCTCATTACCGCCCAGGCTTCAAAACAGATGCTGCAAATAAGAGCGACTGCAATGTATGGATAATTTTTTAGCAGTTCTGCGGCTTCTTCAGCGTGCACTAGTTTTTCAAACCCGTGATATAAAGCAACAAAAGTACCACCTAGCATTAATATAGAAGCAAACATTGCCCACACGTTAGCTTCAAGTCCGTATCCAAACGGGTGAACATTGTCTGCCGGTCTTGCTCCTCTTTTTATACCGACAAGAAGACAGATACTGTTAAAAGAATCCACACCCGAGTGAATTGCTTCAGCAAGCATTGCGGAACTGGACGAAAACAAAAAGCAGATAAATTTTACAAGCGCTATGCCGAGGTTTGCTATCAAGGCTTTTATCACAGCCATGAATTTTAAATTTTCAGCTTCTTCCGGCGATAAGTTCTCAATTTTTACTGAAATAGTTTCTTTACTGTTTTCCCTGTTTTCTGTGTTATCCGTAAACTCAATATTTTTACTGTCTGATGACATCTTTTATCCTTATTATTTTTAACAGTATATATAATATCGAGAATCTGGACTATATGCAATATGTTTAAGTTTTTCGTAATTGTTATGAATTGTAAAATGTAAATATTTTTAATAGCAAAAAATATTTTGTTTGAATTTTCAATAGTTGTATTATTAATACATATACTGCACATAAATATTTTAGAGGGAATTTATATGGATATTAAGGCAATCAGTACGCTAACTTTACCTCAGAGTACATTTATTCAAACTGAACCACAAACTCAAATAAAAGAAAAAAAAGAAGAGGTTTCTAAACCTGAAAATTTTACACAGCAAACTACAGATAATAAACCTTCTAAAAATTTTAAAAAGGCGCTTCCTTATGCGGCGGGTGTTGTTGTGCTCGCCGGGCTGGGTTTTTATCTTTTAAGGGGAAGGGGTAAAAGCGCGGTTGATAAAAATTTAAAAGAAACGGCGAAAGAAGAACTAAAAGAGGAATTAAAAGAAATAGGAGAAGAAATAAAAGAAGAATTGATGGAAGCTCCAAAAACAGTAAAAGAAACTGTTAAAGAGGTATTTGATTTTGCACAGGCAGAAGCAAAGGCTGCAGAGGATATTAAAAAAGTTAAATTGAATATTTCTCCTGATATGATGCGCGGTGATGCAAGATTGTTCAGGCTTCCGGAAGGTACTAAATATCTCCCTGTACTCAGAGAAGGTAGTCCGAATTTTTCTGCCGAGAAGGCATTAGTTGTCGGCAAAACTCTTGAGCATGCGAAAAAATCCATAAATATTTCAAATAGCAGTATTATTGATAAAATAACTAAAAATAAACAGGCGAAGGCTGCTGAAACTGACAGAATTATTGCTGAGAACATAAAAGACGGCCATATTGATTTTAATATAATGCGTAAGGTAGCACAGGATTTTTCTATTGACAAAACCGGACGTGGTGAGGACAGATATCATCAGGCTGCAAATATTCTTGAACAGTCTTATGTAAGAGAATTTATAAAAACAGAGGGCAATGATAGATTCGGGCTGGCTGCGTTATATGAAAATATGAAGAATGATAAGACATTGTTGGCGATTTACAGACGTATGCCGCTTGAAGAGTCTGTAAATAGAATGAATTATTTACGCAACAGCGAGTTTTATAATCTTAATCCTGCTAAAGATAAAATGACAGCGGATGAATTTTTTGAAAAAACTTTTGAAATGCTTGTAGAAAACATTCTCTTAAAGAAGTGGTAATGATTACTTCCAGAGAGTGAGTTTTGTTGTATCATCTAATTCTCTTATTAAATCCTCTCCGAGAATTTCTTGAATCACAACTTCTGCAGCAAAAACAGATGTTCCGGCAACAAGATGCCCGCCTATACATTTGCCTTTTTTATCAGAGGTAACAATATGTATATGGCAGAATGGTTTTTCGTCTTTTATTGACACATTGCCGCTGCAAGATACAATTTCCAGAGATTCATCATACGCATAAGTTGTATAGATATATTCTTTGCTGTTCTGGTCATAGAATCCGTATTTTAAACTGGAAACTGCTCCAATAACTTGAATATATCCCGTTTTAATATTTTCCTGCCTGCAGATTTTATTTAATTCTTCAAGCAGATCTGAACCATAATCCAGCTTTGCTACAAATGTTCTGCCTCTTTCATACTGTTTTAAAAACATATTTTTTCCTGTCTTATTTAAAATAATTTTTCTCTAAAGTGCTTTAAATGTCGTATTTTAATTATCACTAAAATAATATATAATGACCACGTTATAGCTTTTTTTTAAACTTTTGTAAAGTTTTTTCAAAAAGCTATAAAGTTTTGACCCCATCCGGTCGAAATAAAACATGTATTACGGTGTATTTTATGGACAATTTTGCATTATTAAAAGAAGATTCCTTTGAGGAAAGCTTAAGCGAAATTCTTCAATTGAATCAAAAAAACGAAAAACATACTATTTTGTTGGTAGATGATGAAGTCAATAACCTGCAGCTGCTTCGCAGGACACTTCGTCATGATTATAATATCCTCACGGCCTCTAACGGAAGAGAAGCTTTAGAAATCGTTGAGGGCAAAGGCGATGAAATTGCGTTGATTGTAAGTGACCAGAAAATGCCTGAAATGGAAGGCACAGAGTTTTTAAAACGTGTTGCGGGTGAGTATCCGGATATTGTAAAAATTCTTTTGACAGGCCATTTAGATGTAGATGCGATTGTTGATTCTATTAACGACTGTCATTTGTATCAATATATCGTAAAGCCTTTTGATCCAGAAGAACTCAAAATGACAATAGATTCTGGCATAAGAAAGTTTGATCTTGTTAATAATAAAACGGTTATTTTAAAGGATTTAAGAGAACTGTTTTATAAAACGATAAAACTTATTGCATCGGCACTGGACGCAAAAGACCCATACACTCACGGGCATTCGCTCCGTGTAACTATGTATTCATTGATTCTGGCTAAAAATCTTAATCTTGATGATACGACATTAGAAGAGATTGAAACTGCAGGTTTGTTGCATGATATAGGGAAAATCGGTATTCCACAGAAGATTTTATGCAAACCTGACAAGCTTACGGATGAAGAGTATGAGCTTATGAAATCTCACCCTGCACGTGCGGAAAAGATGCTTATGGGCATTAAAAAGCTTACCGTTGTATCAAACTGGCTGCGATGCCATCATGAAAGATGGGATGGTAAAGGATATCCATACGGTTTAAAGGGCGAAGAGATTCCCATTTCCGGCCGTATTATTGCGCTGGCAGATACTTATGATGCTATGACTTCTACTCGTTCATACCGCAAAGCTCTTTCTCATGAAACGGCTATTGAAGAAATTAAAAAATGTGCAGGTACTCAATTTGACCCTGTGCTTGCGGATTTGTTTGTAAAATGTTCTGATGAAATTAAGGCTGCTAAAGAAGATCCTGAAACTTATTATCCCAAATACAGCTATCTTCAAAAACAGATTTACGAAACAAAATAAATTTAAAAAAAGCTTACAATACAAAGTATTGCAAAGATTGCAATAAACTTTTGCACATTGTTCATTGCGGACATGAATTCTTTTTCATCTTTGATTTCTTTATCAGTATATTTTTGTAATCTTTTGATTGTACTCAGCGCCGGAAATATTGATAAAAATATTACGCTGAATTTTATAGATAACAAATGTGCATGTATACCTGAAAATAAAATTGCATAAATTAAAAAAATCAAAAATATGTAAAAATAGTAGGCGTTATTTTTACTGCCGCAAATAATCGGAATTGTTTTTTTACCTCCTGCTTTATCATTGTTATAGTCCAGAAAAAAGTCGGTATAAAGCAAAGTGACTGTAACAATGGCAAATGACAGAGAAAGCCATAATAGTGAAGACGAAAATTTGCCTGTCATTGCATAATAAACACCGCTGAATAACAAAGGTGAGAAAAGGATTCCTATAATAGTTTCACTCAATCCTATGTAGCCTGATTTCGGGTATATTAAACACAATATTGCGCTTATTGCCATTAGTTCAAGAATCGGCAGCCCGTATATTTCTATAAAAAATGCACCTGTTATCAGGCCTGTTCCAAACAGTATGGCGCAAACTTTAAGAGCTTTGTTAATTGTAATTTGTCCCTCTCTAAAACACCGGCATTTTCCTTTTTTAATATTGATAACTTTATCTTCTTTTTGTTTGAGAAGATAATTTTTGTAGTCCATTACATCGTCAAAAAGATTTCCGCCCAAATGCACGCAAATAATACCTATAAGAGCGATAAGCCCGTAGATAATATTGCCTTTGGCCGCAAGTCCTGCGCTAAAAGCTATGGCCCACGCTGTAATAGACATAGGCAGGGCATACGCACGTGTACAATCTAGCCAGAAAAGTAATTTTTTCATGGTAACAAGCATAACATAAAATTTAACTTAATATTTTTTAATATTTTACGACTTTAGTAGCAAAAAAAATTTTGACCAGATTTCATGCATGTGTAAACTCCTCTATAAACTCCGTAATACTAATTCTATCCATCTCGGCTTAATCTTTTTTAGAAAAAGCCGATTTTTTTTATTTTTAGTTTCAAATTTTTTAGAGATTTTTAGCGATTTTTTTGCTTTTTATAATAGAATTGAAGTAAAAGAGAGAGTTATTATGTTGAAAAGAATATTTTTATTATTGTGTGTGCTTATTTTAAGTAGCGGCTTTAGTGCTGAAGTTTTTGCTGTCCCTGCACTGGACGGAACAATTGTAAAGGTGGGTATTAGCAGTCAGGATTTTTCGGAATATTACTTTACACAAACCAGCTTGAGCGCTACTGACTCCTATACGCTTACGGATAAGGCTACGAATAAAATACTCGGCAGCTTTAATGCTGATGAGGTTGTACAAATTGATATAAAAAATAATCTTTTTATTGTTACAAAAGACGGTACAGAAATAGCTGCTGATATTCAGGGGCCTGTTGAAATAGATTCACAAAACGGTTTTGTTACTGTTGCTAATTTAAAAAGGGCGGGTAAACCGGCACACTATAGAGGAACAATACAGGTAACAAAAGTTCCTAAAAAAGATAATTTGTTCAACGTTATAAATGTTATTGATGTTGAGTCTTATTTAAGAGGAGTTGTGCCTAATGAAATGCCGGTAAGATTTGGTATGGAAGCATTGAAAGCACAGGCTATACTGGCAAGAAACTATGTGTTAAAACCAAGAGAAAAAAATTACCATAATTATGATGTATGTGATTCTGTTGCGTGTCAGGTTTATTTTGGTGCAAATACAGAGAATGAGCTTTCTGACACGGCGATAAAAGAAACAGAAAATATAGTGGCAATGCAAAATAATGAACTTATACTTGCGCTTTACAGCTCAACGGCTGGCGGCTATACAGAAAGTTATGAAAATGCGTTTTCTACAGATATGGCTAACGGGATAAAGATGTTCCCCGGAGTTTCAAAGCCCTTTTTAAAGGGAGTGCCGGATAATAAAGATACTCCGTTGTTGAGTGATGAAAAAGCCGCAAGGAAATTTTATACATCAGAGCCTGAAACCTTTGATAACAACTCTCCATATTTCAGATGGGTTAGAGAGTGGGATATAAAAGAGCTTGAAGATGTGCTTAAAAAGACACTGGTAACACAATCCGCCACGGGGTTTGTTAAACCAAGGCTGGAAAATCCTGACAACTTCGGTACTTTAAAAGATATTAAAGTTGTAAAAAGGGGTGTGTCCGGCAAGGCTATGTCTATAAATGTTATTACTGATAAAAATGTTTTTAATGTTCAAAAAGAACTTGTAATAAGAAGAACTTTTAAAAAGGATAACAAGGCACTACCATCTGCTAATATAGTTTTTGATTTTGAAAAAATAAAACCTGATAAGCATGACAAACCGGGCAGGCTTGTATGGTCAAACTGGGATGACGATGAACAGGAAACGGAAAATAAAGAAAATAAAGAAGATAAAAAGAATACAACTGATAAAACAAAATCCGGAGATGAAGCTGCAACCGTGACAAAAGTCGTTGTACACGGCGGCGGATACGGCCATGGTGTAGGTATGAGCCAGTTTGGTGCCGGTGATATGAACGATAAGGGGTATTCTTATGCTGAAATTATACAGCACTATTTTGCGGATACATCTATTACAACAAATCCTGTTACTTTGTCTTGTCCGGACGGCCGTGACACTGCTGTTCAGGTCTTTTATACAAGCAAAAAAGAACGCGGAAAAAATACTAAGGTCTATCTCGTTGCAGAAAATAAATTTCAGTTTACTACTATGACAGTGGTAATAAACGGTCAGGAGTTTAAACTGGAACTTGTTCCCCAGTTATTTAAAGCAGAAAAATTTGATATTACAGAGTATCTCGTTGATGGTGAAAACAGGATAACATATTTGCTCCCGTATTCGGAAGCGCATAAAAAACCGGTAAGATTGTTTGTAGAACTTAATGAGGCTAAACATGACTGATATCGTGAATAATACGGATTGCGTAAAACAAACTCCTAATGTTTCTAAAACACAGAGTCTGTTAAAAGCAGCATGGATAATAGCTTTTGTTACAATAGTGAGTAAATTAATAGGTTTTTTGCGCGATATTGTTATTGCCAATTTTTACGGTGCAGGCATGGTATCTGATGCATATTTTTATGCATATCAGATTCCTTCTATATCAATCATTTTGCTTGGTGGTATAGGCGGCCCTTTTCATAGTGCTGTTGTATCGGTATTTTCTAAGATGATACCGAATCTTGAAGAAAAAGCTCCTGCTAATGTTAATAAGCTTTTCAATACCTTTTTGACGAGCTCTTTTCTTGTATTTTTATTACTCGGTATTTTAGTGTTTGCGTTTTCGGATGTGATTATGCAGATTATAATATCTAACGGTTCGCCTGAATTGATTAGACTGGCAAGCCTTCATTTGAAAATAATGGCGCCTGTTATGACTGTGGGCGGGGTTGTTGGTATTTATTACGGGATTTTGATTGTTTATAAAGAGTTTTTAATCCCGAATATTTCGCCTATTCTTATGAGTCTTGCTATTATTGCGATAATTTCACTTGTTCACAATGATAACTCCGGTGTTGTTCTTGCTGCTGCTACAACAGTCGGTGCTTTGTGCCAGTTTGTTTACCAATTGCCTAAGCTCAAACAGCTGGGATTTAAATTCAAACCCAATCTCGAGGTAATGAACAATCCGCAGTTTAAAAATATACTGGAGCTTTTATTCCCTGCAATATTGAGTTCTACCGTGGGACAGGTTTATATTTATGTTGATATGTTTTTTGCTTCGCAGCTGCAAGAGGGTGCGTGGTCTGCAATAGGGTATGCAAATAGATTGTTCCAGTTCCCTGTCGGGGTTCTGGTTACGGCGTTTCTTGTACCTTTGTTTCCCATTTTTTCAAAACTTGTGGGGGAAAAGGACTATGATAATATCCGCTATTATTTTAACAAGGGCGTAGGACTTTTGAACTTTGCGGCATTTCCTGTGCTTGTCTTGATTTTACTTCTGTCAACAAACGCTATTCAGTTGATATTCCAAAGAGGTGCATTTAATGAAGTGGCTACAATGATGGTGTCTGAGGCGCTCTGTTATTTATCCATTTCTATTATTTTTTATGTGTTTAGAGATTCTATAACAAGGGTATTTTATGCATTTAATGATTCACGTACACCGTTTCTGGTTGCGTTGTCATCTATAGTGATTAAATTTATTTTAAACTTCTTGTTTGTAAAACAGCTTGGTATAGGCGGTATTACCCTGTCCACTTCGTTTGTAACTTTGATAAACGGGTTCTGGCTCGGACTTTTGATAAAGAAAAAAATGAGCATGGATTATGGAGTGTATTTTAAAAATCTGTTTAAAATGGCTGTAATTTCTATCGCAACATATTATGTTTGCCTTGGCGCATACAAACTGTGGGATAAATATTTTGAACCGACACAGTTTCTTTTGATTGTAAAAATTATTCTGATTACGCTTTTGTGCGGTGTTGTTTACAGTATTTTTGCTGCAATTGTCAGAATCCCTTATGTGTTTGAACTCTATGGCAGGGTGAAGGGCAAGTTGATGAAATTTAGAGGATAATTATGGATATTTTTAGCGATACAACTTATGTGAAAAAATTGAATGAAAAGCTTAAACAAGGCGGTGTCATATCTTTTGTAACTGATACGGTATGGGGCGTTGGCTGTCTTCCGGATAGTGCGAAGGGCGTTGAAAATATCTATGAACTCAAAAACCGCGACCGTTCAAAACCGCTTATTTTAATGTCGGACAGTGTAGAACATCTTTTGCCTTATGTAAAAGATATTCCGAGCAAGGCTCATGAGCTTATGGAAAAATATTTTCCTGGAGCATTGACTTTAATTTTTGAAAAATCTGATAAAACTCCTGATTATGTTACTTCTTTTAAAAATACTGTAGGTATACGCGTTCCTGATAATCCGTTTTTTAAAAGTCTTTGTGAAGTTATAGACGGGCATGTGCTTGCGACGACGAGTGCGAATCTTTCCGGACAGTCGGCGGCCTCAAGCTATGAAGAAGCAGTACAAAATGTAGGGGCTCATGTTGAATATGTATTTGAGGATTACGGATTTAAAGCTCAGGGGCTGGCTTCTACCGTTGCACTAGCGGTGAGCGATGATATAAAAGTTCTGCGTCAGGGTGAAGTTGTAATCAAATAATTTGTTTAAT
>CALVAT010000004.1 GCA_944325565.1 Candidatus Gastranaerophilales bacterium | reverse complement strand
TTTTACATAATAAATATTATCAACTTTACTATTTTGTATCCGTGCAAAAAATCTGTACCACTATCAAAATTTAACAAATTTATCATAAAAAAATTTGATGTTATAATATTATAGCAGTTGGAGATATTTCATGAATAATAAACGCTGGTATGACCAAGAACCAACAATAAGTCTGGCAGTCAGCCTTATAAAAAATTCAAAACCTGATATCCAAATAGAATGTGCAAAGTTTATTAAGGACAAGGCACAGGATTACGGAATAATTTTACAAAGCAATTTGTTCGGAGCGTTCAATTACGTTATGCACAGATGGTATGACAGTGATGAACAACTGGCAGAAGCTTTTTGTTACCTAAAAGAAGCAGATGAAGAAACACGCAAACAAATAGCAATAAGTGTAATTGCATTTCTTGAAAAAGCAGAAACGTTATAAAATGAAACTTAACAAACTTTTATTAATAATATTTACAATAATTGCCATACCTGTTTTAACCTCTACAAGAGCAGAAGCTATGAAAATAGGTCTTGTGGACGGTGTTGCGCAAGTGAGCATAGGAGCTAGCAAAGACGCTCAACTAATCAGTCCTCTGCATAACAAAGCCTTTTATAAACTAACAGCAATGAAGGCGTATCCGTTTAAAGCCAGCGGCAATACAATTTCCATAGAATTACAAAACCAGTGGTTTAACCTGAACATAAACAGAGTTGTAATAAAGCCCAACGATAACGGTTTTATTTCAACTAAAAGAAGATGGTATAGAGGGGAATTCATAATAGAAAATAGAGGAGGAAAGCTTGTTGTCATAAATAATCTGCCATTAGAAGATTATCTTTTAGGAGTAGTCCCTTCTGAAATGCCTTCAAAATGGAGTTATGAAGCTTTAAAAGCACAGGCGATAGCTGCAAGAAGTTATGCAATTGCAAACAGAGGGAAACGGGCTTCGCGTGGTTATGACCTCAAAGACACTCCCGAGGATCAGGCATACGGCGGTGCATCTTCTGAAACTGCTACAACAAACAGTGCTGTTATTGAAACCAAAGGGGTTGTGATTACTTATAACCAGAAAGTTATACCTGCGTACTATTCAGCTTCTGCCGGAGGACATACAACAAACTCTGGAGCTGTATGGAATAAAGATTTACCATTTTTAAAATCCGTACCATCATTTGATGAAGGTGTAAAAAAGAACGGGCATGGGCTCGGCATGAGCCAGCATGGTGCTAACAAACTTGCACAAAACGGATACAGTGCTTATCAAATCTTAACTTATTATTACAATAACGTAAAATTCGGCAAACTAGATCCGGCCTGGTCGTTATAGAACTACAACCTCAAAGCCTTACACCAAGCGCATTTTAAAATTAGCTATACTTGAAAAACTAATCATAAATGTAATATTTGATTAGTTTTTCATAAAAATGCTTGCTAAATTAGGGAAAATAGATATAATAGTCTATGTTAACAAAAAGGAGGTTCTTATGAACAAAGAAGAATTAGTAAAAGAAGTTGCAAAGAAAGCAAAAGTTTCACAAAAAGCTGCTGCTGACGTTATCGCTGCTACTTTAGAAACAGTTACAAAAACTGTATCTAAAGGTCAAAAAGTTACTCTCGTTGGTTTCGGTACTTTTGAACCAAGAAAAAGAGCAGCTCGTTCAGGTCGTAACCCTCAAACTGGTGCTACAATTAAAATTGCAGCTAAAACAGTTCCTGCATTCTCAGCTGGTAAAAAATTCAAAGAAGCTGTTAAGTAGTTTTAACTTTATAAAAACAGAGTCCTTAGCTAATAGTTAAGGACTCTGTTTTTTTGTTACAAACAGCCCAAAGGTTACTTAAAAATAATCCTGTAGTTAATATCTGCCCTATCTCGCACACCGGTAGGCCTATTCTTCCATAACTTAAGCTCAATTGTCGAGGGATAGCTCAAATATTTATAATCCAGTTCACTCTGATATGGAGACCCATTATTGCAGCCATCACTATATCCGCAGGAACCGCCAAGATGAATAAAATCCTTAAACTCATGTATGGTATTTGATATATTTGTTTGAGATTTAAACCTAACATTTTCAGCTTTAACAGCATAAACATATTTATATCCCAAATCTCTTGCATTTAAACCAACCAGATACATTGAACCAGAATATCTAAAATCATAAACAGCCTCAATAGTATTCTCATCCTTAAAATACGAAAGCTTTACCGGTAAAATCCAGTAGGACTTGTCAAAACAAACAGGGTCACCCTTTTCTACCATTTTAGAACCTGACATCACCCCAACAAGCATATTGGGATTGTTTATAAAACGACTTTCCTCAGAAGGTCCCTGTGTTACTTCCTTTTGTCCCCTCACCACAGTAATACAGCCGCTGTAATCCAAACCGTACCAGGGTTTTTTAGAGGCAATCCGACCAAACACTTCATCAGATGGTTCATAATCAAGAGAAGCAAATAAGGAAGAAGAAACGTATTTCTTACGCAAATTGTAAACATCCTCTTTTGTTAAGTTATCATAGTCGCTTACATTATTAAAAGCGAGGTTGCCTTCTACCTCTGGCAAATCATTTAAAGCATGTTCTTTTGTTACCTTGGGTTCAATATGTTCTGTCACACGAGTCTGCTGAGTGACAGTCTTAACAGGTTGTTTTATGTTATTCATCAATTTAAACATTTCTATGCCGGCAGATATTGTTATTGCCGCTCCAGCAATTATGAATAAGACAGCGGGCTTAAATTCTTTCATTACAATCTCCTTATTGATTGCAATTTTAGCATATTTTCATCAGTTCGTATGATACGAACGAAGTATTATACTGTATAATTAAAGTATTATGTTACAAGAAGCTACAAAAATTATTCAGTCGGCATTTCACGACAGTTTTATTAAAAGATTAAGTCTCTACCTGCATGATTGTGTTAGGGAAGAAGTTCAAAGTTCGACATTTCGCAATCTGAAACAGGATAAAGACAACAAATGGATTTTTATAAAAGGTGATGAAGCTTTGTTTACAAAGTTTGATGAACCTTTGCATCTGGACGGCTCGGACAGTGATTTGACTGAACTTATGATACAAAGCGAAATGAGCCAGAAGGATAAATATCTTATATACGGACATTTGTTTCTTGTAGGTAAAAATTCGCGTACAAAAAGAAGCAACGAATTTTTGACACCGCTTTTATATGCACCTTGCAAGCTTGACAGAGAAGGTATGGATATAGTTTGCACGCTTCAAGATGATGTATTGTCGCTTAATACCGGCGCTTTAACTGCTTTGATGAGAAAAAGCGATGACGAAGATGAGATGGAACACATGCTCGACGGACTTTTGGAAGTAGTTCCCGAACTTCCATTGACTCAAGAAAAACTAAATATATTTTTAACTACATTAAAATCCATTTTACCAGATGTTGAAATTTCTCTCAATCACGAAGATGACGCGAATGAAAACTATGTAAAAGATGAGGCTGATAATTTCTATCAAAAAATAGATTCAGAAAACGTAGAAGATTTTATAGAAGAAACAAGTGCACCAAGACCTGTTATGAAGCTGGATAAAGTTTCAATAACAAGCCAGAGTGCAGTTATTTTAACAAAACGTCCTTCTATTACTGCAGGTGTTTTGCATGAGCTTACACAAATTGCAGAAAAGCCAAGCGGCGTATTCAGAGAAACCGCTCTGTCGGTAGTAAATGACGAATATCTCAGAGGCATAGGCAAACTTTTTGATAAATCAAATAAAGAGCCAAAAGATATGTCCGATTTTTGTGCAGTAACACCTTTATCTTTAAGCGATTCACAGGAAGATGTAATCAAGAAAATTGAGCAAAATACACTGCTTGCAGTTTATGGCCCGCCTGGTACAGGCAAATCGCAAACGATTGTTAACCTTGTTGCACATCTTGTCGCTAACGGAAAAACTGTTTTAGTTGCTTCTCGTATGGATAAAGCCGTTGACGTTGTAGCGCAGAGATTAAATGAACTAGGAGCACCTTTCCTTGCTCTAAGGGCTGGAAGATTAAACTATCAAAAACAGCTTAGTTTTCAGCTTCAGGACCTTATTGCCAACAAAATAGATATTGATACAGGGTATGAAGATGCAATACTTGTCGATGTTGATGACATGTACGAGCTTTTAAACGCAATAAAAGAACTAGAAAACAAATGTGAAAAAATACTTTCTCTTGAAAAAGAGTGGCATGACATCATTGGTAAAAAGCTTGCCCTAGAAACGGATTTAGGGGAAAAAGAATACATTAATCACAAGCTTAAAAAAGATGAAATTGATGAAATAAAAAAAGTACTCTCAAGTATAGAAAAAAATCTTGAGAAGTCAGGATTATTTACTTCTATTGCAAATACAATGTCTGCAATGAAGCTAAAAAAAATACTAAATATAAATACTCTTCCATCAGATCCAGAGTCAATAATGAGGTTGTCACTGGAGCTACAGGCGGAAGAAATGGAATGCAATGCAAGAATGACCGAAACGAGAATCCACAAAATCGGCAACATTCACCAGCTTCTTGCGCAAATCAAAGAACTTAAGAAAAAACAGAGAACACTTGCTGTTGACATTCTGAAAAACAAAAGAAGAGAATCTCTTAAAGGACTATTAAGAGATCAGGTTAAACGTCAGAGATTGATTGTTCACACAAAAGCAATTGTGGAAAGGAAGAAAAATCTACAAAACAGATTGCTTGAAGAGGAAGATTTCACACCACTTCTTGAAGCCTTTCCTTGCTGGTGTTTAACAACTTACGCCGTATCTGGTTCATTGCCGATGAAGCCCGGATTGTTTGATGTTGCAATTATTGATGAGGCGTCACAATGCGATATTGCAAGCTGTTTTCCAATACTTTTTAGAGCCAAAAAAGCTGTAATTGTTGGAGATGACAAACAGCTCCCGCATCTCTCATTCCTCGAAAAAGCGAAAGAACAATCATTCCTTAGCCAGTATAATATTCCTGACAAATATCAGCTTATGTGGAGATTCAGAACAAACTCCATGTTTGACCTTGCAAACTATTATTCAACAAATCCTGTATTGCTTGATGAGCATTTCAGAAGCAGCTACCCGATAATACAGTTCAGCAATCAGGAATTTTACGGCAACAGAATACGTATTATGACAAAAAATGCGGGTACAGAAAATGTATTAGAACTGCATATTGTAGCTGACGGAAAAGTTGATTCTGACGCAACACGCAACATGCCCGAGGTTGAAGCAGTATTAAAAAGAGTGCACGAACTTATTCTCGCTGACGAGGGCAACGATGAACATCCTGTTTCTATAGGTATAATTTCACCATTTAGAGGACAGGTAGATTTAATATCAAAAGCACTACGACAGGTTCTTACAGAATCAACTATACGAAAGCATCAGATAGAAGTAGGCACAGCACATACTTTTCAGGGTGACGAAAGAGATGTAATGATTCTGTCATGGGCAGTTGCTGAAAACAGCTTTGTTCAGAGTTTGACCTTCCTTCAAAAGCCTAATTTGTTTAACGTGGCAATTACAAGAGCACGTAAAAAACTTATTTGTTTTATTTCTAGAGATCCCAAAGGTCTGCCGCCCGGGCTGCTAAAAGATTATCTGGAATATATTCAAAACTATCTTGATAGTGCCAAAGATGATGAATTTCAGAAAAATAAATACAAAAACGAGTTTGAAAAAGAAGTTTCACAGGCACTGGTTATGGAAGGTTTTGAAGTACGTGCAGGTATCGAAGCAGCAGGAGTGTTACCAGACCTTATTATAAAAGATACCGAAACCGGCAGCGAAATCATTGTTGAAATTGACGGTGTTGAAGATAACACAAAAGAGAAAATTTCTGATACCAAAAAGCAAACTATTTTAGAGCGAGCAGGCTACAAAGTCACAAGAATATCATACCGTGAATGGCAGCATAGCTCACAGGCATGTGTTGACAGGGTAAAAAGACTTATTACTGAAATCTAATTAAAATCCTATTAACATAGACAATTCAGAAAACGGTTTTTCCAGAGTTTTAGCAACATCAGGATTTGTCAATTTTCCTTGAAAAGTATTAACACCTTTATACAGTTCAGGTGTTGATTTTACAGCAGCAATAAAGCCTTTATTAACCAGCTTCATTATATAGGGCATAGTATAGTTATTCAAAGATATAGTAGCAGTCCTTGCAACACAGCTCGGAATATTAGGCACCGCATAATGAATAACTCCATATTTTTCAAACACAGGGGAATCCAAGGACATAGGACGCTCTATAGTTTCAAAAATCCCCCCCTCGTCGATTGACACATCAACAATAACAGAGCCTTTTTTCATTGTTTGAACCATATAGTCCTTTACAAGTAACGGAGCTTTTTTAGATGGGGTAAGAACAGCCCCTATAACTATATCCGCAGTTTTTATAAATTTTTCAATATTGTAATCATTACAAATAACTGTACTGATTTTTCCGTTAAATTCTCTATCCAGCTCTTTTAACTTGTTTGGACAAATATCCGCTACAACTACATTGGCCCCCAAACCAAGCGCAACCCTTGCTGCATTATAGCCCACAACGCCCGCACCTATTATGAAAACAGTTGCAGGATAAACCCCGGGAACACCGCCCAAAAGTTTTCCAACTCCGCCAAAATCATTACCAAGATATCTGCCGCCAATATGTACAGACATTCTGCCGGCTATTTCACTCATAGGTGCAAGAAGAGGAAGTGAGCCATCTTCTTTTTCAATAGTTTCATAAGCAATAGCAGTAATTTTCTTTTTCAAAAGAACATCAACAAGTTCCGGTTCAACTGCAAGGTGGAAATATGTAATAACGGTTTGACCGTTTTTTAGCATATCGTATTCCTGTTTTTGAAGCTCTTTTACCTTTACTATTATTTCTGACTTATCATAAATTTCCTGCGGTGTATCAACAATTTTAGCACCTGACTCTATATACATTTCATCGCAAAAACCTATCTGCTCGCCGGCCCCTTTTTGGACGTACACAACATTATCATTATCTACAAGGGTTTTAACAGACGATGGTATCAATGACACTCTGTTTTCACAGCTTTTCACTTCTTTGGGCACACCGATAATCATTAATACCTCCAGTCAAATTTAATTGTTATACTTCTACTATTTTAGATGCTTCTTCAATTTCGTCAATAATAAGGTTCGCAGCAGCAATAGGATCATCAGCAGATGTAATAGGTCGACCAACGACCATATAATCTACGCCAGCACGTATTGCATCAGCAGGCGTAACAACGCGAATCTGATCATTCACAACAGACCATGTTGGACGAATAGCAGGACACATAATAATGAATTCATCAGAAAATTCTTTTCTTATTTTTTTAGCTTCAGATGCACTTGCAATAACACCATCTATCTTTGACTCTTTAGCGAGATATGTTAAATGAGCAACATATTCATCAATATTCATTCTCACATTTAATTCTTCAGTAAGAGTCCTTTGACCAAAACTTGATAATAATGTAACGCCAAGAATAGTTGGCTCGGGTTGATTAAATTTTTTGGCAGTTTCTCTTGCGACTTTGGCCGTTGTTTTTAACATTTTTGATCCGCCAGCAAGATGTGCGCTAAAAGTAGTTACACCTCTTTTGACAAGGTTAGATGCCGCCTTTGCAACAGTTGACGGTATATCATGAAATTTAGCGTCAAAATACACATCACCGCCTGATTTTTTTATTAAATCAATAGCTTCATATCCACACGAAATAAATAACTGAGGGCCTACCTTAAAGCAACCAACGTAATCCTTAAGCAGTTTTACCAGTCTTTCAACTTCTTCAAGAGAATCAGTATCCAACGCGAGAACAATTCTGTCTTTAGCTGATAAATTTTTATTATTAAAACCCATACCCAATCCAATAAAATACTATAGCTCTTCAAATATAGCATTTTAATACACTCATTGCAAGTGTTCTATATAACAATAATTACTTGCAAAAGGTTTTATAAAGCCCAAACGACCTTCCTCTTGGTGGTCTATAGTTTAAAGAGAAATACACTTCTGTTTTTATAATAAAACCGAATTGCCTCTCTTGAACATCATTAAAATCTTCACAATTTAAATCAAATATTCCCATAACAAGCCCGTTAGGTGATTTATATACACCCATATATCTGTTATACAAGCTCCACAATGATTTTGAATCATAATACCACCCGTTAGGAAGTTTTTTCCATACAGCAGTACTTTCATTAAAATGCAACAAGTTTGCGTCCAACAAAAATGACTCAATATTATCCTTCATCTCATCGCTGCGGACAGTACTTTGATTTGCCATTTGATTTGCAACATTATAAAGCTGCTGCCCTATTTCAGCGTTTGTTCTTGCTTGTACAGGAGCCATAGTCAGACATAACAGTAATACAAGAGTTATTTTTTTTAACATCTTGAAAACACTTCAATTTCAAGTGAATCCATTGTGTTGGCCAGAAAATAAGCAGAACTTGCAATCATTGAAGCATTATCAGTACAATACCTCATTGCAGGGGCAAAAATCTTGTAACCCTGGTTTTCAAGTGCAAAAAATTTCTTTCTTATTTCAGAATTTGCCGCAACACCACCGCCTAACACGATTTGATTTATGCCGTATTTTTGTGCAGCTTTTAACGTTTTTTTATACAATGTTGATGTAATACATTCCTGAAAACTCGCAGCAATATCTTCTTTAGGTAAATAGCCAAGTTCTTTTTCCAACTTTCTTGTAAGATTTAAAACAGCGGTTTTTAAACCGGAAAAGCTAAAATCAAACTCACCTTGAACTTTTGCTTCTGGAAGCTTGTAAGCCTTCGGATTTCCGTTTGGTGCCATTCTGTCAAGATTTAAACCACCGGGGTAAGGCAGCCCAAGAAGCCTTGCAACTTTATCGTAGGCTTCGCCCGTTGCATCGTCAATAGTTTCTCCTATTATTTCCTGATTGAGATAATCATCGACCTTAATAATCTGTGTATGTCCGCCGCTTATCAAAAGCGCAATCATAGGCGGTTTTAAATCCGTATCTATGTAATTTGCACAAACATGGGCATTCAGATGGTTAACACCGATAAAAGGCTTGTCATAAGTTACAGCAAGCGCTTTTGCAGCATTTAAGCCAACCAGCAATGAACCGACAAGCCCCGGGCCTACCGTTGCTGCAATTGCAGTTATATCCTCAGGTTTTAAACCAGACTGGTCAAAAGCCTCCTGTATAATCAAATTCACAGCATCGAGGTGCTCTCTTGCAGCAACTTCAGGAACAACTCCACCAAACTCACGGTGTGTCTTTATTTGAGAAGCAACTACATTAGCCAGCACTTCTCTACCGTTTTTGACAATGGCACAGGCTGTTTCATCACAGCTTGATTCTAACGCCATGATTATTATGTCATTATCCGCGTCTGGACCGATAAAAACAGATTCGCCCGAAATAGGCCTTTTAAATTCTTTTAGAAGTTTAGCCATAAAGATTACACTCTGTTTTTTATCTCATCAAGAAGCATAGCTTCAAATTCATCAACAGTTTTTGTACCGATAGGCCCTTCGCCCCTTTTTCTTATGGCAACAGTTCCGTCAGCCATTTCTTTGTCACCGACAACAACAACATAAGGAATCTTTTTATCCTGCAGGGCTTCTCTTATTTTGTAGTTCATACTTTCCGATCTATCATCAAGATTAGCTCTTATACCCGCGTTTCTAAGCTGTTTATAAACTTTTTCAGCATAATCGGTATGTTTGTCGTTAGAAATTGGAACAACTTCAACCTGTGTAGGTGCAAGCCAGAGCGGGAATGCACCGGCATAATGTTCAATCAATATACCATGGAATCTTTCCATTGAACCAAAGATAACTCTATGCAGCATCAACGGTGTTTTTAACTGGCCGTCTTTGTCCTGATATTTAATATCAAAACGTGCAGGCAGGTTGAAATCTAACTGAATAGTAGCACACTGCCAGGTTCTGCCGATTGCATCTTTAACTTTGAAGTCAATTTTTGGTCCATAGAATGCACCATCACCTTCATTGATTTCATATTTCATTCCACGTCTTTCCATTGCTTCTTTCAAGCCGGCCTCTGCTTTATCCCAGTTTTCAATTTCGCCTATATAGCTTTCTGGACGTGTTGAAAGTTCAACTTCAAATTTCATATTGAAGATAGCCATTGTATCTGCAACAAAATCAATAATTTCATTGATTTCATCAACTAGCTGCTCCGGAGTACAGAAAATATGTGCATCATCCTGCGTAAAGCCCTGAACTCGGGTTAACCCAGAAAGTGCACCAGAATGTTCTTTTCTATAAACTGTTCCCAGCTCTGCCATTCTTAACGGCAAAGAACGATAAGAATGTCTATTTGCCTGATAAATCAATATATGGAACGGACAGTTCATCGGCTTAACGATATATTGATCATCGTCTTCATTTTCCTTCTGGATAAAGAACATATTTTCTCTGTAGTGGTCAATATGCCCTGAAAGTTCCCACAGTTTTGATTTTGCAAGCTGTGGTGTATTAACGATTACGTAGCCTCTTTTTCTGTGCTCTGTTCTCCAGTAATTTTCAATTTCTTCTCTGACAACAGCGAGATTCGGGTGCCACAATACAAAACCTGCGCCGATTTCTTCTCTTACAGAGAATAAATCTAATTTTGTACCCAATTTTCTGTGGTCGCGTTTTTCTGCTTCTTCTAGCATTGTTAAATATGCTTTTAAATCTTCTTTTGACCAAAAAGCAGTCGCATAAATTCTCTGAAGCATTTTATTTTTAGCATTACCTCTCCAGTATGCTCCTGCTACCTTCATTAACTTAAAGGCTTTAATAAAAGAAGTATTAGGAAGGTGAGGCCCGGCACAAAGGTCATTAAATAAAGATTGACCATCACTGTTTTTTGTTAAGAACAGAGTTGGTTTGTGATCTCTGTGTTCTTCTAGGAGCTCAGCTTTATAAATTTCTCCTTCTGATTTAAACTCGTTAATTTGAGCATCAACATCAGGAATAAGATATTTTTCAAAAGTAAGATTCTGTTTAACAATTTCGTTCATCTTATCTTCAATTTTTTGAAGATCATCTTCTGTAAATGTATGTCCTTCTAAATCAAAGTCATAATAAAAACCGTTTTCTATAGCAGGCCCTATAGCCAGCTTAGCCTGCGGGAAAAGAGCTATAACAGCCTGTGCCATTATGTGAGATGTTGAATGCCTCATTATAAATAACGTTTCAGGATCTTTCGGGGTAAGTATTCTTACCTTATCGCCATCAGACAAAGGTGTTCGAATGTCTTTAACATCTCCGTTAATTTCTAAAGCCACAGCATTTTTGGCAAGTCCTTCGCTTATAGTTTTAGCTAAATCAAAACCATTTGCACCTTCTTGAAGCGAAATTTTTGAATTGTCAGGCAAAATTACCTCGATGTTAGACATTATTTTATCCCCTTTTTTAGTAATATAATCTAGTGTCGTCTTTCTTGTTTCGAACCTTCGAGCTCAAAGACTCACTTTCTCAACGCGTCACTCAAAAAATCCGTTACTCACTTACATCTCGCAAAACAATACTTTATTATTTTGTTTGGCAGAATGTTCTTATCACGAAAATTTTTCGGACATCCTAATAACTTTATAGCACCAGCAAAAAACTAATGCAAACTTGTCAATTGTCCGCCTTAGTTAAGTTGACTATATGAAAAAATTGTAATATAATTTAAAAAAAATCAATATTTTGTAATATTTATTTAAGTATTACAAAAATTTTTTAAGAACATGTGGTTTACAAAATAGGGTAAAGGAAAGATAGGTTTTTAACATGTGTCCAAATAGTGAAATTCCTAATGAACAAACTGAAGCTAAACAAAAAATATTAATTGCAGATGATGAAGCAAGTATAAGAAGAATTCTTGAAACAAGATTAAGTATGATAGGGTATGATATAGTTACTGCAGCCGACGGAGAAGAAGCAGTTGCTGTGTTTGCTAAAGAAAACCCTGATTTAGTCGTTTTAGACGTTATGATGCCTAAAATGGACGGATATGGAGTTTGCAGAGAAATTAGAAGAACCTCAGATGTACCTATCATCATATTAACAGCATTAGGCGATGTTTCAGAAAGAATTACAGGTCTTGAATTGGGTGCAGATGATTATGTTGTAAAACCTTTCAGCCCGAAAGAACTTGAAGCACGTGTTAAATCAGTGTTAAGACGTTCTACTAACAGAGAAATTACACCTTCAACAGGTAAAGTTACAAAAAATGTAATCACTACAGGTAACATAAAAATTGATACTGCTAGACGTCAGGTATTCAGAAAAAATGAAAGAATTAGACTCACCGGTATGGAGTTCAGCCTGTTAGAACTGCTTGTTAACAATTCAGGACAAGCTTATTCAAGAAATGAAATTCTTCAATATGTATGGGCTTATCCACCGGATCACAGAATTGATACAAGAGTTGTTGACGTACATATTTCAAGATTGCGTTCAAAACTCGAAACTGATCCTGCAAATCCTGAATTGATTCTTACAGCACGCGGTATCGGTTATATGTTCCAGAGAATTAACTAAACTAAAAAACCTCTTCTTTTTACAGAAGAGGTTTTTTAATACTTAAATAACAACTTTTAACGGTAGTTTTTCTACATAAAGTTTTCTGACAGCCTCTGTAGCAAGTTCGTCAAAAGCAACAATCTCGCACGATTTAACACATTTAGAAAGTAAACAGGCAATACCACCTTGAGCAGCAAAATATCTGCCATTATATTTTTGTATAATATCACTAGCCTCTTTACTTCTCTCACCCTTGCCTATAGTCGCCAGAAGCCCATTAGAATACATTAGTGTACAATACTCATCCATTCTAAATGAAGTTGTCGGGCCCACTGGTCCTATAATTTCTCCTTGAGCAGCAGGGCACGGACCTGCATAAAATATGATTTTATCTTTAAAATCAAGTGGTAGAACACCATGATTTTCAAAATATTCTTTAAATTTTTTATGTGCAGCATCACGAGCGGTATAGATTTCTCCGGTTAAAAGAATATTATCCCCGCATTTTAATGAACGTATTGTATCAATGTCAGAGCAGTCCACTTCTTTAAAAGTATAATCAATTTCTTTGATGTTGTCATATTTGGAAGAATTTTCATTATATTGTATATTATTTTTTCCTATAACAGCAGAAGCATGACGTGTACTATGGCAATTAACGGTAACAGCAACTGGTAAACACGCTATATGTGTAGCACCCGTCATCAACCGAATATCCAATATATCATTTTCTTCTTTTTTTAAGTATTTTTTTAAATCCGAAATGAAATGCCACTCCTGTTCATTTGGATTATAGAAAAAAGATTTTTTAGAAAGCAGCGCAGCGTACTCCATAGTTCCACCGATACCAATTCCTAGCACCATAGGAGGACAACTTTTTTCTCCAGCCGCAATAAGTGTATCTTTAATAAATTTGAAAATGTCTTCTCTCTGTGCAGAAGGTTTAAACATTTTGATTGAACTACAGTTCTCAGACCCGGCGCCTTTTATCATTAAATCTATAACAATTAAATCTCCATCTGTAAGCTCTGTATAAATTAATGCAGGTGTATTAGTATTTGTATTAACACGCTGAAAAATTGCATTTATAACAACAGATTTTCTATAGAAATTTTTTGTATAGGCCTTCTCAACAGCAGAATTTATTGCATCATTTAAAGTTTTATTTTTTATAACAATACTCTTACCAAGTTTAACAAACACAATAACCTGCCCTGTGTCCTGACAAAGTGGGCGCTTAGAGTCAAAAGCCAGTTTTATATTATTCAGAATATTTGAATATTTAATTTTGTCATCTTGAGTAGTGGCATTGTTAAACTTCTGTAAAATTAAATTATACAGATTATCGTCATAAGAAGTATTCGCCTGTATACAAAGGTTGTAAACCGCTTCTTCAATTAAATTCGAATCAATTTCAATCATTCTTTAATGATAAACTTCTCGTTAAAGAAAAGCAAACACTACACAATTGTGAAATAATTCACGATTCGTAAGCCAATCGTTATTTGTTGTCATTTTTACACTTGTTGGATATCAAATGATATACACTTTATAAGTTTTTAACGAGAGTAAAAAAAAGCCACTCAGATTTTAATCTCTGGGTGGTTTGTTTTCTGCATCCTAATGGTCTCTTTTGTGTTTATTATTTAGGAGTTTATATGTGTTCGGGGTTATTAATATAATCTAAGATGTTATTTAGTGTTTCGACTACACTTAAACCTTACATATTTTATTATGCCAAAAGAAAAATTAATGTCAATACCTTTTGTAATAAAAAAACTATTTAAAGTTTACATTTTGTTATAATTAGCTAAAAGTCTTTTGTATTCTTTGATTAAAGCATCTTTTTCTGGAGAAATTTTTATAAAATCCCACGGTAAGTTCTCATCTAATTTTCTATTTTCAAGTGCATAAAAATCAGAAGAAGGTAAATTACATGACTTTTTCATTTCATTATAAGTCTGCTTAAAAGCGCCAAGAT
Source organism: Candidatus Gastranaerophilales bacterium (assembly GCA_944325565.1). GTDB lineage: Bacteria > Cyanobacteriota > Vampirovibrionia > Gastranaerophilales > Gastranaerophilaceae > Limenecus. The sequence continues at coordinate 34,893 of CALVAT010000004.1, read as the reverse complement.
TTCCTCCGTTTTTATAAACAGAAATAAGATAATCCGCAAGACGTCTGTCACCACGGGATAACAAAGCCTGCCAGTAGTCCCATTTTACGCTTGATGTACGAATTTTTACGCCAAGTTTATGAAATTCCTTCTTCAAATATTCATATTTAGCTTCAAGAGATTTTATGTTTTCTCTAGCGCAAAACTGAAACGGGGTATGAGATTTTGGAACAAAAGTAGCAAAAGAAAATGTAAACTCAAAAGTTTTAAATTCAGATTTTAATTTTTTAGCGAGAGTGACAAAAGCTTCTATATCATCTTGAGTTTCTGTTGGATGACCTATCATCGCATAAATTTTCAATCCTTTTAAACCATTATTCTGAGCCGTTTTAACAGTTTCGATAATCTGAGATTCTGTAAGATTTTTATTAATAATTTTTCTTAATCTGTCAGAGCCAGCTTCTATAGCAATTGTTGAATGTTTTTGACCGCATTCTACCAGTGTCTTTATAATCAAAGGTGATATGGAATCAGCACGCAAAGACGAAACAGAAAGCTCCAAATCAGCAACACCGTCATTCTTTCTTTTTAAAATATGCTCACAAATCATCTCAAACTGAGGATGTGCTGTTATCAGAGCTCCCAGCAAAGCAATTTTATTTGTATATTTAAGCCCCTCATCTATTTTTTCTGTAATTTTGTTTAAATCACAATATCTATACGGCAAATTCAAATATGAGGCGAGGCAGAATCCACAGCGCTGCGGACAGCCTCTCACAATTTCTATTACATATGTATTTGCAAAAAAGCTTTTTTCGCTTAATACAGGAGTTGTTATACATTCACACAAAGGTGATGATAATTTTTCAACATAATACGGCTGGCCATTCAAGGTAGTAACACCATTTTCAGGATCATATTTTGTTAAAGATGGCACATATATACCTTTAACTTTCGAAAGTTTGATTAATTTCTGATTTTTAGATAAGTTTTTATTGTTTTTAATTACATCAATGATTTTTGTATCAATTTCTTCAGCATCACCTATTATAATAAAATCGAAAAACTCACAATAAGGCTCCGGATTTGCAGTTAATACAGGCCCGCCGCCGAATATTAACGGGAAGGTATCATCTCTTTGAGAAGATTTAAGAGGAATATTAAAGTTATCAAGAATTTTAAAAATCCCGAGAAAATCTATTTCGAAAGACACTGAAAAGCCCAATACATCGACATCCTGAGTGCGTAACTTTGTATTAGTTGTGTCAGTAAAAATTTTTTCAACATAATAATCACTTCTCATATCAAGACGCTTTACAATAGACATGTACCCGAGAGATGACATGCCAAAAGACATCATAGCCGGAAAAGCCATCCAGATATTAATTTCTGGAGATTTTTGTGGAATATCATATAAAATAATATCTGACAATGTTACTCCTCTTTTCCGTCGTTCATTGTTTTAACATATATTTCCTCAAACAGTGTTACAACAACAGCAGCTATAGCAGGTGCAATAAGCACACCTATAACTCCCAAAAATTTTGCAGCAACTACAAATGAAAATATTACAACAAGCGGATGTAAATCCATATATTTTGAAAAGAAATAAGGTTTTGCCCAGTTATTTTCAAGGAATTGCCCCAACAGCAAAGAGAATATAGCTATTGTACAAACAATCCAGCCCTTCGGAAATGCAACAAGCAATATCAATATACCGGAAATAATAGGACCAACAACCGGTACCAGATCCAGTATTGCAGAGATAAAACCGAGAAAGACAGCATATTCTACCTTCATAACAAGCAATACAAGAGCAACAACAATACCTACTATTGAAATCGATAAAAGCTGGGCTGTAACATACCCCCCAACCTTTGTTTCTAAATCATCGATAACCTGTGAGGCTCTAGGACGAAGATTATAGGGAAATAACTTCAAACAGAATTTTTTGATTTCTTCTCTGTCATTTGAAAGAAAATAAACAATAATGCCAATTGTAACAAGAACAGTAAGCAAACCAACAAAGCCAACAGTTACATTTATAGACTTATTTATAACTTCTTTTGCAATTGTTGACGAATTATTTAAAAGAGTGTCTATATTCAAATACTGCGCTATTCCTTGTCCTGCTATTTTAAAATTTAAAATAAAATTTTGCAGTTTTTCTATTTGCTGCGGCAAATGATTCATAAAATCAGAAATTTCACTTACCGACATAATTACAATAGGCGTCAATACTCCGAGAGTAACAAGCAATATAATTACTATCATTAGTGTAGTAGCAACGCCTCTTGGCATTTTTTCCGATAATTTATCAACAAACGGGTTTATAGCAGAGGATATTACATAGCTGCAAAATAACAACAGAGCAATGTCCGTCATTTTGACAATCAGAAATATTATAAATAACACCAGAAGAGTAAAACAAATATTCTTTGGCGTTAAAGAACTTTTTATATCCATATTAACCTCGTTTTTTGATAATACCACTGTGATTTTACTATAAATTTTAATATATTGAAATAGCCATGTTTAATATATAATCAAATTGAGAAGGCGAGGTAAAAATTGATACAAGCACAAAAGGGAACTAAAGATATTCTTCCTCAGGAAATTTCAAACTGGCAAAAAATGGAAGCAGCCGGCTATGAAGTATTTTCAAAAGCAAATTTTAAAGAAATCAGAACACCTATATTTGAAGCAACCGAACTTTTTGCAAGAGGTGTCGGTGATTCAACAGACATAGTAAACAAAGAAATGTACACATTTGAAAAAAGCGAGCGTTCTCTTACACTACGCCCTGAAAATACAGCAGGTGTTGTACGAGCTTATATAGAACACGGATTTCACAGATTACCTCAGCCGGTAAAACTATGGTACAAAGGCCCGATGTTCCGCTATGAAAGACCGCAGGCAGGACGTCAAAGACAATTTCATCAGATTGGCGTCGAAATGTTCGGCTCTATTGAACCTTCTGCTGATGCAGAGGTTATAAATCTTGCGGTAAAATATCTGAACAAACTCGGTCTCAATGACCTTGAAATCGAAATCAACTCTCTGGGGTGTCCTGAATGTAGAAAAAAATACAGAGAAGCAATAAAAGAAGTCTTAAAGCCATATCTAGGCGAACTTTGCGAGGATTGCAATTTTAGATATGAAAAAAATCCATTAAGGATTCTTGATTGCAAAGTTGAGTCCTGTAAAAAAATATTTGAGCAAGAAAAAATTCAAAAAATCATTCTGGGCGACTTCATTTGTGAAGAATGCGCACAACATTTTGCCAAAGTTCAGGAATACCTGAGCGCACTAAACATCCCCTACAAAAGGAACAAACAGCTGGTCAGAGGATTGGATTATTACAATAGAACAGTGTTTGAGATAAAATCAAACAATCTCGGTTCACAAAATGCGGTATGCGGAGGAGGAAGATATGATTCTCTTGTTGAAACTCTGGGCGGCACCCCGACTCCTGCTGTAGGATGGGCAATGGGGATGGAAAGGCTAAATTCTTTAATCCCTCAAGTTGATTCAGAAAAGCTTAATACCTTTGTGATTTCTGAAGATACAACAGCTGCTTTAAAACTTGTTGAAGAACTCAGAGATAACGGATTTAGTGCTGAATTTGATTATGCAAATAAAAAATTCAAAAAACAGCTTGATAAAGCAGCAAAAACAGCCAAATATGCGGTTATCTTAATGGATGACGAAATTAAATCAAATACAGTCACAATAAAAAATCTCGATACTTCTGAGCAAGTTAATGTTTCAAGAAATGAATATCTAAAACATATTAGAATTTAAACGAGGTTGTAAATTTCAATCTCTGTCTTGTAATAACATTTTGTGATTGATAATTGGCCGCTGTAAGCTCAAACTGAAGTCTATCAGTATCGCTTAGCGGCTTGTAAACTACGCCTATTTCACCTTGAATCTCATCAACGTCAAAGTTATTAACAATTTTATTCTTTAATGATAAATGATCATTAACCTTGTATTGAGTAAGAAAATGCAAACTATTTGAATCATCATACCCGCTTTTAGTATATTGAGAACGCGCAAGCTGGGTACCAAACGACCATTTATCATTATTGTACTGTGCAAAAACACCGGTTGTATTCTTATTAACATCGTCCATTAAATTAGAAAATACACCGCCGCCAACATAGAATTTTCCCTTTGTATTCATTATACTTCTAGGTTTTGTGGAAACTATTGCAGCAAGTTGCTGATTTAGTGTATCAGTTTCAGTAAAAGCACCTACAGAATAGTTAAAATTCTTTGCACTACCATCGATTCTTGCACCGCTGCTGTAGTAGGAGCTATTTGCATAAGCAAAGTTAACTGTATCACCATTAATTGAAGATATACCATCCTGACCTATCATGACAGTTGTATTGTCATCAAGTTTCTGACTTACATAGCTATTCAAAGAACCATAGCTCGGCAGTACTCTCAAATTGTCTTCATCTGCGTAAAAATTGTAACGAAACAACATGTCTTCGTCCCAAATTTGGCCGGTATTTTTTACATAAGCAGGTTCGCCCTCTTTTGTTGCAGATAACTCAAATTTCTTATTCTTTTCTTTATTCAAATATGTATAATCTGTCAAATCTAAATCTATAGGGGCAAACATATCACTGTCTAGTTGAACATTTTCCGCAGGTTGTTCAAATGAATTTTGCCCAACAGGCTCCATTTCAACAGGTTCTGCAAGCTCCAGTGCATATACTGGACAAACAAAAGTTGAACAAAATAAAAATATTAATAACAAAAATTTTATTTTATTCATATTAATCAACAATAACACGCATACTCACGTTTGTTTTTACTTAATATATTTTAACATTATCGCATTTTTAGCAATATTTTACAACAAAATTACTTTATTAATATAAGGGATATTATTTGGGAGAAAATTGTGACAATAGACGGTATAAAATTGAACGGCGCAACATATTTAGACACTGGTATTAACAATATGTTTACAGATACAATGTTAATGCCGACTACACCACTATTCGATTTTTCTAGTTATATGCCAGGAACATATATGGCAATGGACAGCTTTTTCCCTACTATGCCATCATACCCATCATTTAATTTTGAAATGCCACAAATCGATTTTGGTATGTTGATAGATATGTATAATACAACTATTCAAAATTGCAAAAATCAATTCAATCAATTTCAACAAATGTTTTTTAACTCAAACTTCAACTGGAACACAACTCCAACAGCAAGTTTAAGTGACGTAAATTACGATGCAAACGCAGCCAAAAAACTTGCACAAAATGCAAAATCTCACGCAGGGGCACGCTCGCAAAAAAGATGTGCAGAATTTGTTAGTGACGCAATTGAAGCTTCGGGAATATCTATCACACGCGGGCATGCATACCAGATGGAAAACAACTTAAGAAACAATCCGAACTTCAAAGAAGTTAAAGTTTCACAAAATGAACTTGCGAGCTTACCTGCCGGCTGTATACTTGTTTATCCAAGAGGCTCAGCAGGATACAGCAGCCAATATGGCCATATAGAAATTACACTTGGTGATGGAAAAGCCGCAAGCGACTTTGTAAACACTAATCCAAAATATTCAAGCGACATGAAAGTATTTGTACCTGTATCTGCATAATATTCTTTTCATTCAATTGCTAAAAGCAAGTAATACTATTTTGTATACTGTAAAATTTTATACAAAAAAAAGAGGCTTTTTATATAGCCTCGTGTTTTAAATACCTATTTTTCCCGTTCCTTATATGTTTTAAGTTTATTATAATCTATTAGTCTGTTTTGCTTTTTAGTTTTTATTTATCTCTTGTATTTATATAAAGTATATAAAAAAGAAATAATTGCCTCCCAAGAGTCATGTAAAAAATTAAAATATTAAGAAATATGTCAAAAAAACAAAAAGAGTATATACTTTTTTGCATTTCAAGCAGCTATTTTTAAATTTGTATATACTAAATACATAAAAATTTGATTGTAACAAAATATTAACACTACATATAATGATGATATTTTATGTAATTATTTGTATTAATTAATTTCTGTATATAAAGATAAAAAATAGAAATTCCTGAATTAAGTATTAATTCAGGAATTTCAGCTAATTTATTATTGTCTTGCAAAATATTAATATCTGTAGTGAGCAAAAGCTTTATTTGCTTCAGCCATTTTGTGAGTATCTTCACGTTTTTTGCAAGCAGCACCCTGTCCGTTTGATGCATCGATCAACTCGGCAGTTAATTTATCTTTCATTGATTTGCCATGTCTTTTCTTAGCAGCATCAATCATCCATATAGCAGCAAGTCCCTTGCCTCTATCAGGTTTAACTTCTACAGGTACCTGATATGTAGAACCACCGATTCTTCTGGCTTTAACTTCCAAAAGCGGTGTTGTGTTAGCAAAAGCTTTGTTGAATATTTCGATAGGATCTTCTTTAGTTCTTTCTTTAATAGCTTCCATTGTTCCATAGAAGATTTTTTCTGCAATGGATTTTTTACCGCGTCTCATCAATCTGTTAATGAATTTAGCGATATCGACACTGTTGTATATTGCATCAGGTGCCGGAATACGTTTTGGTGGTTTATTTCTTCTTGACATCTTTATAATTCCTTTTCTTTTTAGTTAACTTACTGGATTATGTCCGTTAAGAAAAACGAACTAAGCCATTACTTCTTAGCTGCTTTAGCTTTTTTAGCACCATATTTAGATCTGCTCTGTGCTCTGTTAGCAACGCCGGCAGTATCCAGAGTGCCTCTTACGATGTGATATCTAACACCAGGAAGGTCTTTAACCCTGCCGCCTCTAATGAGAACAACACTGTGTTCCTGAAGGTTGTGTCCGATACCAGGAATATAAGATGTAACTTCAAAACCGTTAGTCAATCTAACCCTTGCGACTTTTCTCAAAGCAGAGTTAGGTTTTTTCGGTGTAGTTGTATAAACTCTTGTGCAAACGCCGCGTCTTTGAGGGCAGTTTGTAAGAGCCGGTGATTTAGTTTTATCAACTAATTTTTTACGTTCTTTTCTTACCAATTGTGCAATTGTTGGCATGATTTCTCCTTGTATATAAATTTTAATAATTGTTAATTCAGGTCAGGCAAACACACCTTAGCCTATTATTACGGAGTTTGCAACGACGCTCCGTGCGTCATATCCGTTTCGAAAATCAGAATTCAGCACAAATCTGTACTCCCGATAGGGATACAATTATATGAAAACCCAAACAAAACCCGATGTCAACGCTGACATCGGGTTTTTATTAAGGTTTTTAAATATATTTTATTCAATTAAAACTGACTTGCAATTTCAAAAGGAGTTTCTGAAACATGGCAAGCAGCATCAATTTTTCCTCTTTTTAATTCAGAGAAAGATGCTTTTGTCGAATGGAAAGCATTCTTAAGAAACTCATATGCAACTTTAGGGTCACATTTGTCACCGCAGGTAAACAAATCAACAGCTGCATAACCGAGTTCAGGCCAAGTGTGAATAGCCAGATGACTTTCCGAAATAATTACAACACCGCTTACACCATGCGGACTAAACATATGAAAACATTTTTGAACGATTGTTGCACCACACTCAAGAGCTGCATCAATCATAAGACTTTCGACCTTTTGCGCATTGTTCAAAATATTAGGGTCGCATTCAAAAAATTCAGCCAAAACGTGCTGTCCAAGATACTTAGCTTTTGTATCAACGTGATAAACGTTAGAAGCTGTCATAGATTTAGTCAATTCATTTATCTCCTTTTCTAACACTTTCAGTGTACTTTTTACAATAAATATCATAATACTACAAAAATACTAAAATTTTTATTTTTGCCAATTTTGGTAAAATATCTTAATCTTTCTAAACATAATAGAATATATTTATATTTTTGTTTATTATACAAATAGATAAAACCTGCAGATAATTGAGTTTTCAGCTAATAAGGTGAATTATGAGCAAAATTTTGGTAGTAGATGACGACACTGCAATAAACGAACTGATAAAAGTTAATTTAGAAATTTTTGGATACGAGGTTATCACAGCCTTTGACGGTATTCAAGGATTTACGCTTGCAAAACAGGAATTGCCAGATTTAATCATACTAGATGTTATGATGCCTGATGTAGACGGATACACTGTTGCCAAAAGAGTCAGAGAAAATCCGTCAACAAAAGATATTCCCATACTTATGCTGACTGCTCTTAATATGCTTGAAGATAAAGTAAAAGGATTTGACATAGGAGTTGATGATTATCTCGTAAAACCTTTTGAAATGGAAGAGTTAAAAGTCCGTGTGCGTGCTCTGTTAAAGAGAGTACATGCAATCCCTGAATCTCTTGCAACAAAAGAAATTTTAACAATTGGAGATATAACTCTGCTGCCTGAAACATACAGCGTAAAAATAAAAGATAAAATTGCCAAACTTACTCCCATTGAATACGACATATTAAATCTGCTTGTACAAAACCACGACTGTATGGTTTCTTCAGGCAAACTTTTGCAAGATATCTGGGGATATGCACCTGAAGACGATGTCGAAACCATTCGTGTTCACATAAGACACCTGAGAACGAAAATCAAAAAAGTTTCAGACGGAAAAGAGTATATAGAAACAATTTATGGCGGAGGTTACAGGCTTCTACCGGAGGGTAAGCCGTCAAAATAATAGCTCAAAAATAAAACAACAGTATTATTGATTAAATATTATTTAAGCAGTTAAATGATTTTATGTACAAAAAAGTATTCTCTAAAATAATCTTTATCTTTATAATTTTTCTGGCATGTCTTGCAATATACAACTATTTAAACCTGCAGAATGTGCAATTTTTTATCACCCCAGATTATAAAGAAGGGGAGTTAATAAATAAGCAGACAACTAACCCCAAAAGGTTGTTTTTAAAATCGTGGAGAATAATAAAAAGCAAATACTATGATCCTACAATGAATGGTCAGGACTGGACAAAGTGGAACAGGCACTATATTGATCAAATAAAAACAGAAGAGGATGCTTATGTAGCGATAAATTCAATGCTCGCAAGCCTTGATGACCCGTATTCAAGATTTTTAAACAGAGAAGAATACAAAGAACAAAATACAAACATTGATGCAAAAATAGTAGGTATCGGTGTAAACATAATGTCGCTTTCGGGCAAAATAGTTATAATCAGTGTAGTGGATGGTACACCGGCTCAAAAATCAGGAATAAAAGCAGGAGACATAATATTAAAAGTTGATGGAAAAGATGTAAGCGGTAAAACAATTAGTGATGTAGCAGCACTTATACGTGGAGAAATTAATACCAGAGTAAAACTAGATATACTCAGGGACAAAACAAGGATTAATAAAGAAATTCCACGAGAAGAAATTCATATAAAAAATATAAAAGCTTCTGTTATAGACAAAAATATAGGTTACATACAGATAATAAGTTTTATAAGCTCTGATATGACAAAAGAGTTTGTAGACGCACTCAATAAAACACAAAATTGTCAGGGTCTTATAATAGACCTTAGAGGCAATACAGGCGGACTTATGCCAAATGCTGTTGTAATTGCTGATATGTTTCTTACTCAGGGACATATTGTAAGCATAGTTGATCGTGACAAACAAAAAGCTGTTATAAACGCTCAGTCAAAACCATATGCAATAAACAAACCCCTAGTAATACTTATTGACGAGGGAACGGCAAGCGCTTCGGAAATTTTAAGCGGTGCGCTAAAAGACAATCAAAAGGCTATTCTTGTCGGCAAAAGAACCTACGGCAAAGGTATGATTCAAAGAATTTATCCAATGCCTAACCAAACAGGCATGAATCTTACAATTGCCAAGTATCTTACACCAAAAGGCATAGATATAAATAAAAAAGGTATTTCACCCGATTACGAAGTTGAATACACAACAAAAGATTTTATAAACGACAAAGACCCGCAGATGGATGAAGCCAAAAGAATAATCAAAAAGCTTATAAACACGCAACATGAAATAGCAAAAGTGCCCTAGTCGTAATAGTCAAACTGTATATGTCCAATTTTTACAACATCACCGTCTTTAATTCCAGCCTGTTTTAATGCTTCATATACGTTCATAGAAGCAAGAATATTCTGGAACCTGTAAAGCTGGTCAATATTTCTTGTATCAGTTACGTTTGCAAGACGAATAAGTTTTCCGCCTTCAACAGAATATGTATTTTTATCTATTTTATAAACCGAATAAGAGCTGTCATCATTGTCAAAAGCCGCAAAATCCTCGTCAATATCAATTTTGAATTCAGGTTTTGGAATTTCATCAACTTTTTGCATAACAAAGTTTAAGAAAGTATCTATATTCTCCTTTGTTGCCGCAGAAATAAGAAAAACATCTTTTGCATAAGCTTTAAAAAGATTTAAATATTCCTGCTGTTTTTCGCTTTCGACGGAATCAATTTTATTGAGAGCAACTATCTGATACAAATCAGCCAGCCTTTGTGAATGTTTTCTCAACTCATCATTGATTTTTAAGTAGTTTTCAACAGGATTATCGCCAGTAATATCAACAACGTGAATTAAAAAACGACATCTTTCAACATGACGCAAAAATTCGTGCCCCAGACCGACACCTTCACTTGCACCTTCGATAAGTCCTGGAATATCAGCAACAACAAATCCGTCACCAGATGGCTTTTTAACAACACCCAGATGAGGAACAAGTGTTGTAAACGGGTAATCTGCAATTTTGGGTTTAGCAGAACTTATTACGCTTATTAATGTAGATTTACCGGCATTAGGCATACCAAGCAACCCAACATCTGCTATAAGTTTTAATTCAAGTTCTAAATTTCTTTCTATTCCTGGTTCCCCGGGCTCACAAAACTGAGGCGCACGTTTTTGTGCAGTAGCAAATCTTGCATTACCTCTGCCGCCTCTGCCGCCTTTTGCAACAAGCACTTTTTGTTCCGGTTCTGTTAAGTCGGCAATAATTTTGTCATTTTCCGGATCTTTAACAACAGTACCGATAGGAACTTTTATATACAGGTCTTTGCCACCTTTTCCATGCTGTGATTTGGGTCTGCCGTTTTCTCCGTTTTCTGCCTTAAAAATGGACTGGTATTTAAAGTCCATTAATGTTGTCATACTTTCGTCAGCAACAAAATAGACATCACCGCCTCTGCCGCCGTCACCACCTGCAGGGCCGCCTTTATCAACGTATTTTTCCCTGCGCCAAGCAACGGCACCGTTGCCGCCGCGTCCTGAAAGTATTTTTATTTTTGCTTTATCTAAAAACATTGCCATAAAAAAAGATTAACACAAAAAAATGTATGACAAAATAAAGCTTAATCTACGTACAAAAAGTCTTCGTTTTCATCCTGATAATCTTCCCAGAGAGGGATTTTAGCATCAAGATTTTTGTTTTTATCCTTGTCCTTTTTGTTATCCTCGACTTTAGACTTTTCTTCCTTATTTTTTTTAATTAAATTAGCAACATTCATCATAGCAAGAGAATTAAGCGTAGCACTGAGTTGTGCACTTCTATCAACAAACTGCGATTCCGAAAATTGTCCGTCTTCTTGAAATTCTCCCTGTTGAAAATATTCCATTCCAGGGCTCTGGCGGTCATCAGCAGTTTTTGCAGCAGTACCGGATATGTCGCCGCTTTTAAAATTAAAGCTGCCACCGATTCCGAAAAATCCAGCTGAACGGTTATCAACCACCTTTAATTCTCCTGTGTTTACTCTCTTACACAAAGTGACATATTAAAATGCCTCATATTATTTTAAAGCCCAACAAAAAAATTTTTGCTAGTTCTATTTAATATTTTAATGTATATTAACATTTTTTTACATCGGTCTTTTGATGTAAATCTATTACAGACCTAGTATTAAGAGCATTCTTACAACACAGAATTGGACAATCTGCAAAAATAAGAGTGCAATTACCGGAGAAAAGTCCAATCCTCCCATAGGAGGGATAATTCTTCTAAAAGGATTTAGAACAACATCCGCAACTATGGCAACTGTCTTAAAAGGCTGGTTGTACCAGTTAATTGAAGGAATCCAGGTAAGGAAAATTCTAACCAGTACAAACCAGAAATAAAAGTTAAATAAATTATTTACTAAATAAGCGATGCTCACTTTATATTTATCTCCCTAAGCTCTTGAAGATGCAACTGTTTTTGCACAATTGCAGTGTTCTCTTTCTAATGGAAGTTTTTCTATAAGGTTAAACAACAAGGCCTTTAATTTTTCATTGTTGTCATTAAATACCTTAATAACTTCAGCATGTTGAACAGGAGGAACTTCTCCAACAAGACCAGCATCGTAATCAGTTATCAATGAAATATTCAACGGACACATATCCAATTCTTTTACAAGATATGCCTCGGGGAACTGTGTCATATTGATAACTTCCCAGCCCTGAGAAGTAAAGAATTTGGATTCAGCTTTTGTTGAAAATCTGGGACCGTTAATTACAACTACTGTACCTGTTTCATGTACAGTAATACCCAGTTCATTAGCAGTTGCAACAGCCAGTTGGCGCATTTCTTCACAATATGGATTAGCTGCACTAACATGGGTAACCACAGGGCCATCATAAAATGTTGATTTTCTGCCGTCTGTCCAATCAACAAACTGATCACATATTACAAAATGGCCTGGAGCAACATGCTTTTGCAAACTGCCTGCCGCACAAGGAGAAATTACTCTTGTACAGCCTATAGATTTCATTGCCCAAACATTTGCTCTGTAATTTATTAAATGAGGTGGAAGGGTATGTGTTCTACCGTGTCTCGGCATAAAAGCAACTTTATGTTTACCTATTTCGCCGATAAATACACTATCCGACGGTGAGCCATAAGGTGTTTCGACTTTTACTTCTTGAATTTTGTCAAGGAATTTGTAAAAGCCAGAACCACCAAATACACCTATATCTGCTAATTTTTTATTTTCCATTATAAAATTCTCCCCAAGTCGCATTACTCAATCATTAATTTTTAATTTGTGTTTGTTCTTCCATCCATCTAACAGCATCTTTCTGCATTTCTTCATCAACACCGTCAGCAGAAGACGGAACAGTCATTTTACCTTCTTTGTATACAGTTATACCATAGCCCTTTCCTTTACATGTGGGATCGACTCTACCTGTTATAGATTCTCCTGTGAAAGCACCCCAACCATAGAAGCAAACTCCGTTGGTTGATTTAAAGTTCAATTCATCATTACCACCAGCACAGCTAAAACCACCAACAAAGTTAATCTGCTCAGAAAGGAAATAACAAAGAGCATTAGATTGATTAATCTCTGTATTATTACATGTTATACCTTCTTCGGCATTATCAGGATTTTCCCAATTGGAGGTACAATAAACCGTTCCATTAATTTTGGCAAAAGCAGTGCCCAACGGATCGTTTGAAAAATCACCATTTTCTTCAGTATTTTGATCATACTTTGAAGAATCTGTAATAATATTCGCAACAGCCTCCTCTATGGAATGATATGATTTTATAAATAAAATTTTATCCTTATCAGGGTTAACACGGCTTATTGATCTGAGCATTAACGCCATAATAACACCGATAATTGTCAAAGTTAAAAGAGTTTCTGCCAAAGTAAATGCAGCTTTTTTTATTGATTCTTTATTCATTATTATCTCCTACTATTTTCTAATTATAATTTACTTTAAACAAATTTCAAATAATGGAAATAAAATTATTTTCCATTTTCGAAATCATACTCACGTTTTTTAACGTCAGTTTGTTCGTTAATCCAAACATAAGCTTTTTGCTGCCTATCCTCAGTTTTAAACATATCAGCATAAGTAGCTGAAGTTTCAGGTACTGTCATATTACCAGAGGGGAAAATCTTAGCGGCATAACCATATTCAATCCCCTTACAAGAAGGATCAATAACGAATTCAAATGGAGCTGTTCTACCAGCTAAACCATAATAACATGTACCATTACCTGTACGAAAATTCATTACATCTTCACCAGCAGCACAATTAACAACACCTGTAAGGCTCATTTCTCCAGCAACTAAATAACATAAAGCATTACTTTTATTCAGTATTTTATTACAGTCATTATAACGTGATTTTGTTGAACATAACGGTTTTTCATCAGATTCCGTAGTATATAACTCAACTCTTGCAGAAGGCAAAGGATCCGTAGACAAATCAGAAAGTTCAATCAAATCAGGATCATAATATGAAGTATTATTAACAACTTCTCCTGCTGCCGACTCTAAAGCATGAAATGCTCGCAAAAACATTACTTTGTCCTTATCTGGATTTATACGGTTAATTGAACGCATCATTAATGCCGCAATAATCCCTAAAATAGTAATTGTAAGAAGCGTTTCTGCCATTGTGAATGCAAATTTTTTGTATTTATTTTCAGGTTTCATATTCAATTTAGCTCCTATAAACTTTTGACCCTATTATATTAATAATTCCCAAAAATTGCAAAAAATAACACAAAAATGCGAAATGTTAAAATTTTAGCAATTTTTTTTTACAATTCGTTTTTATATAAATAGTAGGTAGTAAAGTAAGGTTTTATTAAATTATGGTACAAAGTGTTTATTCATCTCAAATTCCATATCAAGGATATCCATCAAATGCAGTCGGAGCAACAAAAGTAACAAAAGATATTGCTAGCTACTGCTTTGATACCCAGAAAAATAACATTTCAAAGACATACAGCTATTTAACGACAGAAGAAAAGCCAAACTACAAATGGCCTATTATAGGTCTCGCAGTATCTGCTCTTTCTCTTCTTGCAATGAAGTATATTAAATAGATGGTTTACAATATTTAGCAAGAAATACAAATAAATTTATTGCTTCTGGCTTTTTAGCGGTATTTATTTCGGCAAGCCCCTGATTCAACCCCAGCAGACATGCCGGACATGTTGTAATTATATAATCAACATCCTGCTCTACGTAATGTAATATTTTTTGTCTGGAAATTTCACGTGAAATTTTCTGATTCTGTACTGCAAACTTTCCAGAAAAGCCGCAGCACTTATCAAAATCTTCCACGTCAACAAAATTTATACCTTTTATATTTTTAACAATGTTAATAAAATCGTAACTATCATGGCATGGTTTATGAACTGCAACATTTAATTTTTTAAAAGCTTCAAAATGAATATTTTTTATCAAATCAACGGCAGCAGTGGTTTTATTACTCAAATCAACAGTCTTTTCTGTATCATAAAAATTTTTATATTCTTTAAGAACAGAATTACATGAAGCACAATCTGTAATTACATAATCAACATCGCAATCAAATGCTTTTATATTTTTGTTAATCAATTTTTTAAATTGCTCAAAATTACCGTCATGCAGATAACTTATTCCACAACACTCAAAATTCCTATCAATAAGTTCAACACCGCAGCGTGACAGAATATTTGTAACAGCATTTTTGGTATCATCGTTTATATACTTATTAAAACAACCCTCAAAATAAACAGCTTTTTTAGTCTTCCCCTGAACAATTTTTTCTCTTGCTTTACCGTATTTAGAAGAGACCAGAGAGTTAAACAATACAAGCCTTTTGCCCAAATAACCAAATTTTAAAATAAGATTTTCAAATATTTTTATAATTTTACATATTCCGGTTACACGCAATATAAATGCAGCAATTCCTAAACAAACCAGAAAAGATTTAAACAAAAAATAAGAATTTAAAAAACGCACAAATAACGATATCTTTTTATTTTTATAATATTCATGCTTTGCTGCAATAAAAATTTTACATGCATCTATCCCGCTAGGACAAAAGTCTTTACAAGCATTGCATCCGGTACACAAATCCAGATATTTTTTTACATTGTCACTAAAACGCAAATCACCCTTTAGTATTCCATTCAGTATATTAAACTTACCTCTAGATACTGCGCATTCATTCAATGTAACTTTAAATACAGGACAAACTGACTGGCACAGCCCGCATCTGGAGCATTTATATATCTCTTCTTGATAATCTTTAAATTCTTTCTTCATTTATTATACTTACCTACTACGGCTAGCCGGAGAGAATTTATTATTTGTTATATAATATTATATTCACAAAGAATTATTTAGTGATAGAATTTTTAAATATCGAACACAAGGGATATTAATAAAACATGAAAACAGCAGTATCAGAGAATCAAAAAATATCAATACAGGAAAAACCCCAGCCAACATTACAGGAATATGGAGGTAAAGGTGCAATTGTAAAAGTACTTGGATGCGGATTATGCGGTTCTGATATTGTAAAATTTCTTCACGACGGAGCTCCTAAAGTTCTAGGCCATGAAGTTGTAGGGAAAATTGTTGATATAAATAACGGTTTGTTCTCAAAATTTAAAAAGGGAGACAAAGTTGTTTTAGGTCATCACGTTCCGTGTATGAAATGTGACTATTGCAGAAATCAGAACTATTCTATGTGCAGGCAGTTCAAAAAAACAAATATATTCCCTGGGGGATTTTCTGAATATATTTATGTATCCCCGCTCCATCTACAACATACAGTATTCAAAACCCCTGACAATCTTGATGATATGGAAATTTCATTTATGGAGCCTCTGGCATGCTGTGTAAGAGCAGTAGAAAGAGCAGAAGTACAAAAAGGAACAACTTCACTTGTAATTGGTCTAGGGTCAATAGGTCTTTTAATGGGGCAGGCTGTTAAAGCCTTTGAAGGAGATGTTATAGGCTGCGACCTTATTGAAGAAAGAGTAGCGATTGCAAATAATCTTAACTTTGATGTCGCAATGAAATTTGAAAATAACGATACAACTGCTGCGAAAATTAAAGAAATGACCTGTTCGATAGGTGCAGACATAGTGTTTATGACAGCAGGAGCCGACCAATCACTAGATTTTGCCCTGAAGGCAGTACGTGATGGCGGAACAATACTGGTGTTCTCTTCCGTAAAAAATGACACAGCCGGTTATACCAATAATGAAATTTATTATAGAGAATTAAAAATATTAGGAAGTTATTCACCAGCCCCAAAAGATTTAGAAACAGCTTATAATCTATTAACAAAGAAGAAAATAATTGTAAAATATCTTTCGACTGCCTATCCTTTTGAAGACATAGGCAGGGCAATAGAAGATACTATTGCAAACAAGACATTAAAAGCATACATCAAAGTGGAAAAAGATTAATTCGAAACATGAAAATGAAAGCAATAAGATACTACGCCCCGCAGGATATAAGATACGAGGATGTAGAAATAAAAGAACCTGATGATAATGAAGTACTGGTAAAAATAGAAGCAGCACTTACATGCGGTACTGATGTAAAAACATTCAGACGGGGACATCCTGTATTAATAAAAAAAACTCCATCGGGTTTCGGGCATGAATTTGCAGGAACAATTGTAAAAACAGGAAAAAATGTTGTTGACTTTAAAATTGGCGACAGAGTCGTAGCTGCTAATTCAGCACCTTGCGGAAAATGTTTTTTCTGCCAGAAAAAACAATATAATCTTTGTGAAAATCTTGATCTGCTTAACGGTGCATATGCTGAATATATAACAATCCCTCAACGAATTGTTGAAAAAAACCTGCTTAAAATACCAAACGGATTAAGCTTTGAAAAAGCAGCCTTTTGCGAACCTCTTGCCAATGTTGTGCATGGAGTGGAAAGAACAGATATTCAACCCGGAGATACAGTAGGAATAATAGGTATAGGTCCTATAGGACTTATGTTTGCAAGACTTGCAAAACTCAAAGGTGCTAAAGTAATTGCAGCCGGAAGAAATCCTCTAAAACTTAAAATGGCAAAAGAATTCGCACTGGCGGATGAAGTCGTAGACCTATTAAAATACCAGCATCCAGAAAAGATTTTTAAATCTTTTACTCAAGAAGGCAGAGGACTAGATGTAGCAGTTGAATGTGTAGGCTTGCCGGAAGTATGGGAAAAAATGTTTTCAATTGTACGAAAGGGAGGCAAGGTTCATTTGTTTGGAGGCTGCAAAGCAGGAACAAAGATATCAATAGATACAAGGCAGCTTCACTATGACGAAATACAATTAATAAGCGTTTTCCATCATACGCCTAAATATTTTAGACAGGCGCTGGATTTAATCGCAGACGGTCACATCGATGTTACAAAACTTATTACAAAGAAGATGCCTCTATCTCAGGCTAAAGAAGCAATTTTAGCACATGACAGAGGTGAAGCAATAAAGGTTTTATTAACCCCATAGTTACAAATATTAAGTTTTGTTTAGTTGAATTTAAATGTCCAAAATACACTTATAATAAGAGATTGCGGACAAAGCACAAAACAATTCATAAAAAAGGTGGATTGAATTGTAAATTTGTCATGCTAAACTAGCAAAAGAAAAGATTTTTGAACTTCTAATTATTGAATGATAAGTGGAAGCAGAAAAGACTTGTGAAAGAGGGAAATGTTAAATTTACAGTCTAATACAGTAAATATAGCATCTAAGCAGTTCACAGGGGTGCCTAAAGGGGCAACGGATGATTCTATTTCTCAGTTCATGTTGTATCATGACTCATTAAATAAGAAGTCATTAAATCAAACAGATAATTTTATTTCAAGAAAGACCGCTAAAAATGTTTCATTTGGCGGTCTTTCTTTATCAGAAGTTAACAGAGTAAAACAGACCAGACTCTGGAAATTTTTAAACAACAAAACACTTGAAAAATTTATAAGTATGGCAGACGCAAGCCAGACAATTTTTGATGCTGTATTCGCGCTAGGTATAACCTGTGTATTGCGTCCTGCAGCAATCATGGCCCAATCTAATGAAAAGAATAGAGAAAAGAACAAAAAAGCTGCATCTCATTCAATTTCCTCTGGGTTAATAGGATATGGTTTTGCAGTAGCATTATTCTCACCTATTAAAAAGGGCTTAAACAAACTCAAAGCAAATCCAGAAATATATGCAAAGAAAGCTGCACAGTTTATGGGCTCAACAAAAAATGCGCAGACTTTTACAATGCTTGTTAACAAGTCAACAGAAGCTCTAACTGCCAGTGTTCGCTCTGGTATTACAATTGCATTAATACCATTTATTGATAAATATCTTTTAAACAGAATTTTTGGCACAACCAAACAGCCTGAGTCACAAAAATCCGAACAAAATCTTCTGCAAAACCCGATTTACAGATATTCTATTATAAACTTTAAAAACAATGCTAAAGCGAGTAAAACATTCCAGTACTTTACAGGGGGGCTAGAGTAATGCAAATTAAATCTTACACATATACCCCACAGCAAAGACCGGTGTTCAAACGTTACGATTTAGCAACAGTTAAAAAACTGGCTCAAGAAACAGGCAAGTTGGCAAATAAAGCAGGGGATAAAGGTACAAGCGGTATTGCTTACACACTTGGCGCACTTGCCTCATTAAAACCTGTACAGAATCTTGTTAACTATCTCAAAAACAAAAATTATCAGGAACATCTTGCTGCATTTGTAGGCTGCACATTATCAGGCTTTTATATGCTCGATACAGCACGATCAAAAACAATAGAAAAAGATCAAAAAGTACCTCTTATGATCAATCAGGGCGCAGTTTGTGCGATGTCCACAGTAGGTGCTTATACATTGAACCATTATTTAAATAGAAAAATTAACCACGTAGCGGAATTGTTCCACATATCTAAAATTGAAGATGAAAAATTACAGACAAAATTCTTAAAATTCAAGCAGGATCCTGAATACGCAAATGTGATTGAAAGAGCTGCAAACAGAAATCCTAAGTTTAAAAAGACTATTGATGCAATCAAGAATAAATTTGAATTTACAAGCAATGTCAAAGTTTATCTTAAAGAAGAAATCAAAAAACACAAAGATGATAAAGTTGCTCAAGAATTTTTAAAAGAAATAAAAAATATCTCTGTTGAAAAGGGCAAAGACAAAGCAGATATTGTCAAAGAAATTTATTTGAAAAAAATGACAAAAAGTCGAGCAATGCAAGCTGCATTTAATAGAGAAGGAATGAATAATGCAATAAAACTTGTTGCAAAAGCAGACACCACAAAAAAACTAACAAGAATGATGAATGGTTTTAAAACAGCACAAGCCTTGATGGTATTCGCATTAATTTACAGATTTGTTTCTCCGGTTATTGCAACACCTATTGCAAATAATATAAGTGAAAAACTGGAAAATAGAAAAAAACAAAAAGTTAAATAAAAAGAAATCCCGCAGCACGAGTGCTAACGGGGATTGGTTAGGTTTTAGCTTGTTTATAATAGGTTTATGTTTAATTTAAAAATAAATATAAATGATATAATTAAAATTTTTATTAACTTTGATTAAGATTGCAGCTTTGCAAGTAATTCAGCGAGCTTGTCTCCACCTTTAGCATTAGAAGCAATGCTATACCCGTTCGCAATAGACTCCGGAGTATGTGTTGTGTGAACAACAGCCCCCTGTGAAGTCAAATCAGGTCTAACCTCAATCAATTTTTCATTTGCGAGTGCTTCAGCAGACTTTGGCAAAGCCTTCACATTAGCAGTTGTTGAAGCAGCCTGTTGAGTCCCGGCATGCAAAGGGAGAGAACCTTTAATCCATTTATCAGGAATATTAAATTGATTTTGATGATTAATATATTCTTCTATTGGTCTTAATTTAATATTTTGTGATACAACACTCGGCACATTCTGTGTTGCAATATTCGATGGATTTACCGGATTTTGAACAGGTTTAGTCACAACAGCAGGTAAATTAGCGATAGATGAACCGGTTGCAGCAGAGCCTGAAGCAGGCAAAGCCGGTGGCGGTGTAACTATAACATTTCCTGATGAAGGAAGATTACTTGCAGCCTGTAGTTTATTTAAAGCGTATTGTCTTCTTGAATTGTGAGGAGGCAAAGCTCCAGCAATTCTAGATGCTGACTGCGTATTATTAGTATTCTTTGATAAAGTTGTTGTATTATTTTTAGTTTTTACACCACCAGTTGAATTTGAGGCAGTATTATTTGTTGTAGCCAAACTAGAAGTCTGGTTATTTGCCGTTCTAGGCGCTGCATTAGATTTAGGCGCTTTAGGTGCACGTCTAAATTTCCCTTTAGCCAGCGCAGCTAACATAGCAGCGGTACCTAAAGCTGTAGCAAGTATACCTAAAATTGTTCCTGTTTCATTTTCTTTCTTATGAGCAGCAACAGGTCTTGCATAATAATTATTCATCTGATCTTCAGCTGGAAGCAAGTAACTAGCATTGAACTGACCGACACTTACACCTGCCATTGGACCAGCAGCATACATTCCCATTCCCATCATTGCCGGATTCATATATCCAGAGCCATACATACCTGCTGCACCAGGATATCCGCCCAATCCCATTGCATAATTAGCATTGACATTATACATTGGCTTCATTAAGCTTTGAAAACTTGTATTGTATGTGTCAAAATTCATAGCCATAACCTAGACTCCAACCTATTTAATTTCTAACCTTACATTTATAAAAACAATCACCTTTCTAAAATTGCCCTAAAAATAATTTTTTATTAAGAAATGTTACACACGTAACTACATATACACTATTAATTTAATTGTCAGCAAGTAGAATAGATATAGTGTATAAATTTTTTATATAATATGTAATATTTTTTTAGAGGAGACACAGATGTTAGAATTTAACTGCAAGAATGTCAGTGCCGAAAGACTTGGCGAAGGCAACGGATTAAATCTTGAAGAAGAATTCAACAAATATAATGACAAAATTGCTAAAATAATTAGCGATTTAAACTCTAAAAAAGACAAGCCCGGTCAATGGCTGCAGTGGATGAATCTTGGATATAGTGAAGAAACTGTGTGGTTTGTAAAAGAATATGCAGCAATGACCCAAGGCCGATTTGACAACATACTTGTTCTGGGTATAGGTGGTTCTGCTCTGGGCGGAATGGCTGTGTGTGAAGCACTTTTAAAACCTTATTGGAATTTATTGTCAGATGAACAAAGAAACAATCTGCCCAAAATATTCTTTTTGGACAATATTGACCCTGACCAGATGAATGGGCTTTTAAATGTTCTAGACCTGAAAAAGACACTGGTCAATGTTATTACTAAATCAGGTTCTACGGCTGAAACAATGTCCCAGTTTATGGTTTTAAAAAGCAGACTGGAGAAAGAACTGGGTGACGATTATAGAAAACATATCGTCGCAACAACAGACCAGACAACTGGCATTCTAAGACAAATTTCTAACGAGGAAGGATACAAAACATTCGTTATTCCTGATGATGTAGGTGGCCGTTTTTCTGTATTTTCTGCTGTTGGCTTATTGCCATTTGCGCTTGTAGGTATAGATATTGAAGAGCTTATGCAGGGGGTAAAAGACATGGATCTTGCCCTGAAAAATACAGATATAAGACACAATATTGCAGCACAAAATGCTCTTATTCATTACTTGATGGATACACAAAAAGGTAAAAATCTCGCTGTTATGATGCCTTATTCCAGCAGACTTAAATACATATCGGACTGGTTTGTACAAATATGGGCCGAAAGTCTGGGTAAAAACAAAAATCTTGATGGCGAACCGGTGTGCGTAGGACCAACTCCGATAAAAGCAGTCGGAGCCACAGATCAACACTCACAAATTCAGTTATATAATGAAGGGCCAAATAACAAACTAATTACATTTATAAGAGTAAAAGAGTTTGATTCATCAATAGAAATACCCAAGATATTCGAATATACAGGTATTGGATATCTCGGTGGAAAAACTATCAACGAACTTCTTAATGCAGAAGCTGATGCAACAAGAGTAACTCTTGTTGATTATCAACGTCCTAACGTAACAATTACGCTGGACAACATTTCGCCTTATAACATAGGGCAGCTGTTATATATGCTTGAGGTACAAACAGCAATTACTGGAGCTTTATATCACATAAATGCCTTTGATCAGCCTGGAGTTGAGCAGGCAAAAAATTATACATACGCGCTTATGGGCAGGGCAGGATATGAGGAATCGGCTGCGGTTCTTCAAAAAAAATTATCAATATAAATCGCTTTTATAAGTGAATTTTCTTAATCATGTAACAGAAAGTTACATTTTATACATGTAGTTTTGAGTTTGCTACAATTAACTAAGGAGCTTTAATGAGAGAGTAGTCTTTTATGTCAGAAAATAATAGTTATTTTGAAGTTATACAAAACAGACTTGATACTTTAGTCGATAAAATCATACAAAAAGAACAAACCGACGAAGATTTTCGCATTACTTATGCACAAATTCTTGAAAAAATTAACACAAAAATGGATTTGTTCTCAAATTCAGATACTACCGAAGAAATAAGAACACTCGGACAGGAAATAGGTCAGCTTCTACAAAGCCGACAGGAAATTCTCGATGCCAAATTTATTGCAATTAAATCAGAATTTGAAAATTTAAACAAACTGTTATTTGAATCTTTAAAGACTCCGGAGTTGCTTGCTGCATTCAACAAAATTCACAACCAGATTCACTATCTGACAGAAGGACAAGAAAGCCAGAAAGAAAGCTACAATGCATTAGTTGTACATCTTGAAAATTTCGGTACTTTACAGGACACTAACGAAATTATTGTCAATGATTTTGCAATTTTAAATGAACAGAATACAACTCTTAAAAATCAGATTGATGAGTTATTACAGTTTAATAAAGAAGTAGAAATAAATAACAAAAAACTTCTTGAAGATTTAGCTTCGCTTGTGTTCAAAGTCAAAGAACTGTCTGAACAAACTTCTGATCAGACAGATGATGTAAAAACCTTTATTGCAGACAAGATTGACTCTATAATAACCAAATTGCAAGAATCAGATGCAAGCATAGAAATACTGAATAACAACCTGAATACACTTGTTGAGGTTGTTGGAAACATATTTGATGATGAGTCATTTGAGGAATTAAAAACTGATGTTGCTGATATTTTCAAAAAATCAGAACTAATTTCAGCTACATTAAAAGAACTTGCAACAAAAGAAGATTTCATACAAAATGCAGCCAACAACAAGGAAGAAATAAAAAATCATTCGCTGAATTTGATAACACAGCTTGAAGCAAATATCTTCTCAAAATTAAATGTTGCAGACATAACTGATATAAAAAATTATACAGAAAAAATATTTTTCCAGGGTACAGAAGTATTAAAAGAAGAAATCTGGGGAATAAAAGATACTGTCAAAAGCCTTGATGAAACAGTTGTTAAACAAGAAACTTTTGACAAAAGTATGCAAACTGCTAAAGATGATATTATTGACATGATATCAGAAGAAAGCGTTGCATCAAATCAGCAAATTAAAGAGCTTTCTGACAATATTGAAGTGTTAAACAAAGATTTAACAAATGCTATTTCCGGTCAGATAAACATTTTAAAAGGAGATTTGACGGATATTATATCAGAGGAAAGCGTTGCTACTTCTGACCAGATAAAAAATGTTGTAAAACAAATTGATGATTTAAAAGAAGACATCACATATATTATTTCTGGAGAAAGTGTGGCTTCTGCGCAACAGATTAAACAGCTATCAACATCTCTGGAAAATCTGAAAACAGAATTAAACAATCTCATAATAAAAGAACAGGGCCAACAAATTGAAATTGCCCTGCAAAATTTACAAACAAAATTTGTTACACAACTCGTACAGGTAGCAGACAATATATCTTTTGAAGAACAGGCTGAAGATATTAATGACAACATAACTACATCTTCAGATGAAATCAAAGAAGAATTAACAAATTCTTCTGCAAAAATTTCCGCAGACATAAACGAGTTAAAGACAAACTTTACACAACTGCAAACTCAAACAGAATCTGACAATGAAAATATCGTCAGCAGTATTAACAAAATAGATGAGTCTTTAAAGGCTAATGTTTCAGAAGAAATAAGCAATTTAGCATCAAAAATAAAACTATTAACAAACGGCTTCAGAGAAGATAATGACATATCCTACACGATGCCCGATGTCGAATCAGATATAGCTAAGTTAAGAACAGATTTAATTAACCTTCAAAGAACATTAATTAATCCTGACAGCTTAACAGAAGATCATAGCATTGATATAGCCACAAGATTAAGCGACCTCAAATCGGCTGTACAAAAAATGCAAGACAGCCCTATAACCCATCAGGTCAGTGAAATAAAAGAAATGTTTACAGGGCTGACAGAAGATATTGCAAGTATAAGCAAAAGAACAAATAAACTTATTATATCTTCCGATGAAGTAACTAAAAAACTTTTATCAAACATTAGTGCATTCACTACTTTAATTAACACTTTTGACAAACAGAGCAAATCTTTTTACAACTCTGTGTTCTTAAAAGATATTAATAAAAAGGTAGAAGTAATAACCAGAGGTACAGAAGCCATTGTTCAATCAAACAATGCTATAAACGAAGCCTTTGTTTATATGGGAGAATGGATTGATACAGCAAGTGATTCTTTTGATAATTTGCAAAACGATATATCAAAAATCAAAAAAACACTCCTTTCAGACGAAGAAAATATTACTGAAAAATTAGATTCTGCACTCAGCAAAATCAATGAAAAGCTTGACGAACAACAAAATCAAATTAACAAAATTTTAGAACAACAGGCTGATTCACAAGAGTTAAAATCGTTATTAGAATTCGTTGCCTCACAAATTAGCATTACAAACGAAAAAATGGTTGAAAACGAACAATTAACTCAAAAAATATTAAATATGGAAAAGCAGCTCAAGAAAATAGAAAAAAATATCGCCATAATTACCGAATATATTGACGAAGACGATAATTATGACGAATAGAAAGTTTCTGCTTTTATTGTAGTTATTTGTATTTAGTTGTTGCTTGTTACAAGTTTAAATGCCGCAAGATTTTTGATTGCAAACATTTTAGTCTGCATATTTTGTTCTTCGTTGATTTTAAAAATTCTTATAATTCGTTGAATTTCTGCCAAATTTTTTCTTGAAGATATGTCATATACATTTTTTATCGGGTCAGACACTACATCCATTATTGTATTTAATTCATGTTCTTTCATATTTTCTATTCCTCTAGGCTCTATATTTCTATAAAGTGATTTAGGTTCTAAAAATTGCCTAAATTGTTTTAAAATGTTAAGAAATATATACAAAACATTTAAAAAGTATATACCGAGCTTTTTTAAACATTTACTTAATATAGTGGATAAAAATAGAATTTTTTAGTATATAATAAAAGACATAATTCATGATATAAGGAGAGTCTATGCTGCCTATTGTAACTGAAGA
The DNA here is from genome assembly GCA_944325565.1 of Candidatus Gastranaerophilales bacterium. Classification (GTDB taxonomy): domain Bacteria; phylum Cyanobacteriota; class Vampirovibrionia; order Gastranaerophilales; family Gastranaerophilaceae; genus Limenecus. The sequence goes on along the minus strand of CALVAT010000004.1, from coordinate 8,722 downwards.
ACACACATCACTAGCTTTTGCAGAAATTTTCCAGGACGTACATGGCTGGAGAAAAAAAATGATTCACTACATAAAAGACGAAAACCCGGAAATCAATAGTGCAATCATCGAAGCAGCAAATAATACAGATTTAGACCCCAAAGCAGTTGCACTCGGTGCCTATATGACATATATATTAATAGAGATGGCTGCGAAAGACGACGCAGGAATGAACTACGATATAGAAGAATAAACTTCTATTGTACAATTTTTACTTTGAAATTTTGTATTGGTTGATTAGTTAATAATTTTTTCTGGTTTTCCAGACTGTTTTTTATTGCAAAAATCCAGCCAGTTTTAGGGTTAACAAACAAAAAGAAAGCAGCCTGACTTTCAAGAAGCTTCTGCCTGTTGTCAACAATTAGCTCTCCCTTATCCGACAAAGGAAAAACAGTAAAGGACAGCGGTGTCGTTAAATTACTGTCAATAAAAGCATCAAACTTTGTATTTTTAAGACGAGTTGTATCCCGTAAAACAGCCTGATCCTTATATGTTGTACACCATCTATATAGTTTTGTAATAATTTCATCTGTATTATTCTGATTGTTTACGCTCATTCATTAATCTCACAAATTCGTCTACAAGCTTTTCATTCCATTTTTTGCCTGTTTCAAGCTTTATTATATCAAGAGCTTCCTCGCTTGTTTTAGCTATTCTGTATGGTCTGCTTTGAATAAGAGCAAAATAAGAGTCAATCAACAGAATAATTTGAGAAGATATAGGAATCTCATCACCTGACAATTTATTAGGGTATCCGCTTCCATCCCAATTTTCATGATGTGCTTCTATTATAGGAACAATGTCTGCTATATCACTAATAGGTTTTAAAATTGTTCTCGCAGCGACAAGAGGATGTTCTTTAATTTTTTGCTTTTCTTCCTCTGTCAAAGGTTCTTTCTTATTCAAAATTTCTTCAGGTATAGTCAACTTGCCGATATCATATAGCATCATAGCTATTTTTAGTTTATCTATATCTTCTTTTGAAAGCTCCATTTTTTTAGCAAGCTCTATAGCCAGAGAGACCTTTTCTTTTGTAATCCCTCTTTTATATTGCATATTATAAGTTTGAGCGATGGTATCCGCAACAGAGAACAGTGTGTCCTTGGTCGTTGAAGAATCGATTGCTTTTAGCTTTGAAGTAATTTCTTTTGCGACCATATCTGGTATTGGAACTTTTTGTTTGGTAAGAATATCCATAAACGCGCCGAATGCAACTTCCTGCCATTCAGCTTCATCTTCAACTCTCTTGGCAAGTGTAACACGGTTACGTCCGTTAATTTTAGACTTGTACATAGCCTGATCAGCCATATCAAGAAGTTCATCCAGTTTTGAAGAATGCTCAGGAAAAGTAGCAACACCAACACTTGCTGTAATATGACCGATTGTATCAAGCTCCTGTGCCTCAATAGCTGCACGGATTCTTTCTGCGGCAATCAATGCACCTGACGAGTCAACCCCCGGAAGAAGAACAGAAAATTCCTCTCCCCCGAGTCTTGCCGGTACGTCTATAGAACGGGCATTTTTCTTCAAAATATCAGCAATAGTCCTTATTGCAAGGTCGCCAAAAAAGTGCCCGTATGTATCATTAATTTTTTTAAGATAGTCCAAATCAAGACTGACTATAGAAAACGGCTGCTGCAAGCGTTGTGCACGTTCTAATTCCTTTTGTAAAGCCTGATTGAAATATCTTCTGTTATATAATTCAGTAAGAGAATCAGTTACAGCCTCTTTTTTCAGGTTTTCAAAAAGGTTAGCAATAGTAATAGCCATCTCCACCTGATTTGCAAACAAAGTCAAGAAATTAAGCTCTTTATCCGTTACGTCTTCCCTTGGCGAAAACACCATCATTGCCCCAAAAGGCTTGTTAGAAGGAGCAAGAGGAATACAAATCACGCTTTTACTCACACCGAGTTTTGTTATTGTTTCTATGTTTTCGGGTGAAAAATCATATAATAATTTTGTTATGACGTCAAGATAATCAGTAGTATGCAGGATTGAACGCTCTTCTATTGCCCTTGTTATAAGCATTTTTTCGTCATATTTAAGGTGATATTCGTGTATATCAATCTTTTTTTCCTGCAAAAATTGCTCAATTTTCTTTAGAATAGGACTATCTGAAAACGCCTTGATTCTATAATATTTACCCTTTTCATCGTCACATACCTGCAGTATTGTGCTATTTATATATCCCATTTCACCATGCAGAGAGTTCACGAGTTTTTGCAAAACGCTAGACAGTGGCTCCGAGGAATTCATAAGTTCCCATACATGTTTTAATGTTAAAAATGCTTTATTAGCCTGATCTAGCTCCTGTGTACGCTGCACAATCTCTTTTTCAAGGGCAAGGTTTCTTTCATAGATTTCAAGAAACTCCTTTTTGTTATTGGAGATGCTATATTCTATTTCATTAACTTTATTGGTATATTCTTTAATTTTTTTTAAAAAATCCATAATTTCCCGAACAAAACAATTAAGAACTGATTATTGTGTCATTATACTACTATTTGCCTTATGATGTAAAACATTTAACAACAGCAATACCATACAAAAGATTTAGCCTTTTAGATATATTTTACTTTTTTTGGTGGAGTCAAAATTTTCATATATTTATTATTATATGAAAGTTGAAATCGTCAAAAGCAAAAGACACCCCCAACTAATATTTTTATTAAAGGATACACAATGAGCACTAAAAAAGCCCAAAAGCTCCGTCAAACAATATTAAAATACAATACAGAAATGTCTAAACTAAAAGATGAGCTATCATACTCTCAAGACGCAAATATAAAATATAATAAACTTGTAATAAAAAAAGCATTATGTAAAAAAGAACTTGATTCTATAAAATGTTCCTTGCTTCAAAAAATAATGAACAAATTACATCTAAATAATACAAAAGAAAAACTCATCTGCGATTATTTTAAATCTTAACAGGATTTATTTTGTAAAGTTCAAAAGTTTGAAGCCTTTTTTCTTGTTTTCTGATACTTTATCGGGCAGTTCATAGCACTTAAGACATCTTGCCTCATAAGTTTCATCCCCACCAATCATGATAAGAGGAGAGGATTTATCTGCTGGAAATCCGTTAATAAGCCTTTGGGTTCTCGTGGCATTGTCAGAGCCACATTTCATACAAACTGCACTAAGTTTGTCCACTTTATCAGCAAGGCACAAAAGCTCAGGCATAGCACCAAAAGGTTCGCCTTTAAAATCAAGATCAAGACCGGAAGCAATAACCCTTTTCCCGTGTTCAATAAGCTTTCTGACAACAGAAACTATTTCCATATCAAAAAACTGTATCTCATCTATAGCAACAATCTCGTCTTCCGGAGTAATATGTGAAAGTATGTCATGTGCATTTTTAACGTTAATCGCATCCAGCCAGAGTCCGTTTCTTGATTCGATGTAATCTCCTTTAGACCTTGTGTCGATTTCAGGCGAAATAACTTTAACCTTCTTTTGTGCAATAATACATCTTTTTATTCTTCTTAAAAGTTCCTCTGTTTTACCACAACTCATCGGCCCAGTAATTACTTCAAAAGAGTATGCCATAACACTCCCCTATCTCCCTGAAAATATTTACACTCTCTTATATAGTTTTAAACAATACTTATTAAAAATTTCTCTCTTTATTATACAATAATTTTTATATCCAAATCTTAGATATAAACTTTTGTAAATAAATCAATATTTTGTTAAAGTTAATAATAACAAAAGCCGAATAGATTAATAACACACTTATAGGATAGAATTTTATGGATAAGAATAGCAGGTTAGTAAAAAAGCTATGCATAATTGCATTTTTATGTACAATAAACCTATCAATACCTACTGCAAACGCACAAGCACCGGTACCAACCCTCGATAAACTCAACCAAGATGGTGCAACAATCCCTGGAACAAACCCGCCACAGGTTTATCCAGAATCAGTGTATGTATTAAAAAAGGTGGAAGCAGAAGGTAACAGAACCATAACTAACTATGAATGGTCAGACACAGAAAATAAATTTGTACCAGTTTATTACCAGATTGAGTTAAAAGATAACTACCAAAACATAGGAAATGGAGACCAGACAACTACATTTGGCTGGGAAGAATCATCAAACAATAGCTATAAATTTGTTGAAAATCCCTCTAGTAACGACAGTACCACTATTAACATTAATTACAACACTGAAAACACGTATTATAAAAAGACTGCAGCGGGATACGGCGGAGCTATATCAAATAACGCCACAACTAACGAAATAAACAACTACTTTATAAATAATTATGTTTCAGGTAACAGCGAAATAGGTGGTGGTGCAATTTATAACAGTGGGACAATTAATAATATACAAAGTATCTTTATTGGAAATTATATAACAGGTGGCACCGAATCCTTAGGTGGAGCGATAAATAACGATAATACAATTAACAACATTAATGGAATATTTATAGGTAACCACATAGGTCATGAAAGCACTGCTAGAGGATGGGGCGGCGCTATATGCAATAATGATTATATTGGAAATATAAATGGTGCATTTATAGGAAACTATGTATACTCATCAAATAAACAAACAGTAGGTGGAGCCATATCTAACAGACAAAATGCCAAAATTGATAGCATAAATGCTGACTTTCTTTACAATTATGCTCAAGGAGGAGCTAAAGATATTATTGGTGGTGCAATACACGCCAAGGGTGGCAGCAAAATAGGTTCAATTACAGGTGATTTTATTGGTAACTATGTATTAGCTCCATCCAGTTACGCAAACGGCGGTGCAATTATTGTAGAAACTAATACCGATATCGGCTCCATTACCGGTAATTTTATAGAAAACTACGCAAAATCAAGAAATTATTCTAAAGGCGGCGCTATAAAGGTAGAACGTGGTTATATTGATGATTTAAATGTTAATTTCACAGGAAATCAGTCTATTTCGAGTAATTCCTATGCATACGGAGGAGCAATATATAATGAAAATGGTAAACTTGGAGAAATAAGCGGTAATTTTGTTGCTAATAATGCAACAGGCACACGTGCTTATGGTGGCGCCATTTATAATTATGGATACAGTGGAGATATCGAAGGCATAACAGGGGATTTTATCTTAAATAGTGCCGTAGGCAATCCGAATCGTTCCTCCAACATAAATACAAATGGCGGTGCAATTTTTAACGATAACAGTGCATCTATAGGTAATATAGACGGTGATTTTATTGGCAATTTTGCAGTTGGATCTCGTGTTTACGGCGGTGCAATCGATAGTTCAAATGCATCGATTGACAATATAAATGGTGACTTTATAGGCAACTATGCCTCTGCTACTAATTCCGATTCAGCTTCTGGCGGTGCAATTTCTCTATCACAGGGGACAGTAAAAAATATTATAGGCGATTTTATAGGTAACTACGTATCAGTTATAAAGTCCACAAATTCTGCCAACGGTGGTGCCATTTTTAATTATATGGGAACAATAGAAAGTATTACAGGAGATTTTATAAACAACTATTCCTATTCTTCTGACTCAAAACCTGCATATAGCGGAGCCATATATAATAATGGCACTATAAAAAGCGGTATCAATGGAAATTTTACCGGTAATTATGTATCAGCGTCAGGCTCAGGTGCCTACGTATATGGTGGTGCTATATACAATAGAAGAACAATAGGAAATATACAAGGAGATTTTACAGAGAATTACGTATCTTCAACGAATTCCTATGCCAACGGCGGAGGCATTTATAATGAAGGAACAATAACATTAACCAACAGCAATTTCTACAACAACTATGCAAAATCAGAATCAAACACAGCTCAAGGCGGTGCTATTTATGCATCAGGCGGAACAACAAACATCATAGCCGACAACGGACAGTCTGTCTTTTCCGGCAACTACGTAGAAGACACAAATGGCAAGCGCTATGAAGCTATTTATGCCGGCAGTTCTTCTTCTAACCTCAATCTAACAGCCAGAAACAACGGCTCAATCCGTTTTGACGACATGATTAACGGTGTCTCAGGCTACAACTTAAACATATCCGGCGACGGCACAGGCACGGTAAGTTTATACAACACTGTAACTAACGCTGATGTTACTTCTTCTAACGTAACTCTCGATATGGCAAATGGTCAGACTCTCAACTATGACCTTGCTTCGATGACAGCCGACGAAAACTCTAAACTAAACCTTGATTTAGATTTTTCAACGTCAACATCTGACACAATCTCTACTGAAAACAACTCTACAGGAACTATTTATTTAAACACCCTTAACTTCATTGGTTCAGAACTAGATCCCTCTGTTCCCACAATATTTCAAGTCATAAACAATGCTAATTTGAACTCTACATTACAGCTGGCCTTAGGTGATAATATAAAAATAATAGGGACATTAGACCCAAATACCCCTTGGGTTGATAACGTTTTAGAACAAATTCCAGACACAGTCTACAACACTGATATCTTTGCTCAAGAAGACGGCATATCCTTAGGTACAACAGACACCTACCACGATTCTGTGATAATCCAAAAAGATAAAATATACAACAATCCTCTGGAATTGATTAATAAAAAAGAATCAGCGAATGAAAGAAATTTCACATTTAAAACGGCTGATACATATAACGTACAAGAAGACCTAACCCCAACAACAGCAGGCGTTTTAAACATAAACGGTCTTGGCACAACAACCCCCTCAACAATCAATGCCCAAAACCACACGATGTTCAACCTCCAAAACGAAACAACCTTGAACATCAATAATACAACTATAGAAAACGCAAAAGACTACGCAATAAAAGCAGAAAACCAAAATGCAAACGTCAACTTAACAAATACTTCCTTCAAAAATACAGACGGTACTGCTATACAATCTAACATAGACCTTAACATAACATCCGACGCAGGGAAATCAGAGTTCACCGGCAACACCTCAGCTATTCAGATGAACGATTCCTCCAAAACAATCAACATGACTGCATCAAATGAAGGCGAAATACTCATCAATGACACAATCGACGGAGCTCAAGGCTATACCCTTGCCCTCAACGGCGACGACAAATCAAAAATTGCAATAAACAACAATGTAAACAACGCAAACATATCACTTGATAACACAAACCTCTACATAGGCAGAGAAGATGTGTTCAACAACAGCATTGCACTTTCCCTCAACTCAGGCACAATGTATCTTAACAACAACACAATCGGAACAATGCACGTTCCAACCCTTAACTTGAACGGAAACACAGACCTGTACGTTGATGTCGACCTCGCAAATGAGTCAATGGACAGAGTTACAGCAGATACATACAACGTATCTGAAGACGCCGTCTTAAACGTAAAAGACCTCAATTTAATATCAACAACAGAAAAAGAAAACGTGAAAATTCTTTTTGCAGATGAACCAATAGCCAACAATGTAGAATACACAGGCACCTCTCCGGTATCCTACAAAGGAACGAATATAATCTATTCACCAATCTACAAATATACAGTAAACTACGGAGTAGATGAAAACGACAAACAAGGCTACTTCTTCTTCGATAGAGCAATATCAGGAACCGGCGATGGAAACGGAAACACAGCAGCAGGAAATATATCAGACTCGTTTAACCCCTCAGTGCTCGCCCCCGGTGTAGCAACCCAAGCAGGAGCATATACAACCCAACTGCAAACATTTAACTACGCATTCCAACACGCAGATACGTTTATGAATATTCCGTACTTAGAACGTATATCAATAATAAATGCAAACAAATATGCTCTATCTCCAACAGCAGACGCAACGGATGTAGGAACCTTCTCCCCACTCCTCACAAAAGAAGAAGATGCAGGGTTCTGGGTAAAACCGTATGCAAGCTTTGAAAACGTACCACTTAAAAATGGCCCCAAAGTAAGCAACATCAACTATGGAACCCTTGTAGGTTATGACAGCCAATTAACCCCAATAAGAAACGGCTTTGAACGAGTCTTAACCGGTTACATAGGATACAACGGAGCAAGCCAAAGATACTCAGGAGTAGACGCATATCAAAACGGGGGCTTACTAGGCGGAACAGCAACGTTCTACAAAGGCAACTTCTTTAATGCAACAACCTTATCTGTTGGAGCAACAGCAGGCGACGCAACAACAATGTACGGCTCAGAAAACTATACAATGCTTTTAGCCGGTATAGGAAACAAAACAGGGTATAACTTTGAGTTCTGGGACGGCAAAATGATATTACAGCCCAACTTCCTAATATCATATACGTTTGTAAATACATTTGATTACAACAACGCAGCAGGAGTCCGCATAGAATCCGACCCACTCCATGCAATCCAGCTAGCGCCCGGGATAAAACTCATAGGTAATACAAAGAACGGTTGGCAGCCATACATAGGAGTAAATATGGTATGGAACTTGCTGGATGATAGCAGAGTTACAGCGAATGATGTAAGATTACCAGAAATGTCCATTAAACCATACGTCCAGTATGGAGCAGGTGTCCAGAAGAGATTTAAGGATAGATTCCTTGCTTTTGGACAGGCAATGGTACACAACGGCGGCCGCAATGGTGTATCACTGACAGCCGGTCTCAGATGGAAAGTCGGGAAATAGATTTAGATTCTATATAGATTCTTGCTCGAGATAAGAACTCTATTCAAAATGATTAAGTATCATTTTGAATAGAGACTCTGCCGAATAAAAGC
>CALVAT010000003.1 GCA_944325565.1 Candidatus Gastranaerophilales bacterium | reverse complement strand
AGAATAAATATCCATACTTTCCATTCACTGTGTCTTTCCATACTAAAAGAAAATTATGAACAGGCCGGATTATCACAGGACTTTAGTGTAATCAGCGAGCAGGAAAAAGCTCTTTATAAAGAAGACGAACTGCCTGATAATGTGCTGGAATTTGATGATTTAATTACTTATACACTGAAGTTATTTAAAGATTTTCCTGAAATTAACCGGAAATATAGACAGCTTTTCGCGTACGTTTTTGTGGACGAGTATCAGGATATTGATGAAAATCAGTACGAATTAATAAAACTGCTTGTGCATTCAGACGGTAATATTTTTGCCATAGGCGACCCTAATCAGGCAATTTACGGCTTTAGAGGCGGAAGTGCTAAGTACTTTAACCATTTCAAAGAGGACTACCCTTTTGCAGAAATTGTAAACCTTAAAAACAACTACCGTTCCTCCGGCTATATTGTGAACGCCTCAAACCAGATGATTGACAGCTTTAATATTGTATCAAAGTGTGCCAGAGCTTATGACAAAATAACAATACATACGGCACCTACTGATAAAGCGGAAGCCGAATTCGTTGTCAGTACAATCGAAAATTTGATAGGCGGAAACAGCTTTTTCTCATTTGATTCTGACAGGTCTGACGGGCAAAAAGAAAATTATTCTTTTGCCGATTTTGCTGTATTATACCGCACCTCGTCACAGCTTCCATGTTTAATAGAAGCGCTGCAGCGTTCCGGCATGCCTTTTGTGCAGTTGTCTGATGATTTACTCTGTGACAGAAAACCGGTACGTGAGCTTTTGAGGGCTCTTGACGATAAATTGCCTGTTGATATGCAAATTGACAAACTGAGCGACTCATTTAAGGAGAAAATACAGGATTACATTTTCACGTATTTAAAAGGTATTGCCGCAAAATATCCTGAGCGCGGCGATTTTATCCATGAGGTTTCACTCCTTAAAGAATCTGATGCTCTTGATGAACGTGCTGACAGAATTGCTCTTATGACTCTGCACTCATCTAAAGGATTGGAGTTTAAGAATGTTTTTATAGTCGGTCTTGAGAACGGCTTGCTCCCTCTTTCAAAAGCAGAAAATCAAGAGGAAATTGAAGAAGAAAGACGGCTTTTGTATGTAGGGATGACCAGAGCAAAACAGCGTCTGTTTTTGTGCAGAGCATTGCAAAGACGATTATACGGCAAAACTGAACATTTTGAAATCTCTCCTTTTCTTGAAAAGATAGAAGAGGATTTGTTGATACTTTCAAAATATGAACGTGAACGCAAAATAAAAGAAGAGTCTAATCAGCTGAGTTTGTTTTAATCTAACTCCTTCCTATTCAAATTCAAAGACGGTGCACTCACCTATATAAATATTTTCTATACTGAAAACTTTATTTTCTGCAACAGCACAAATTTCATCGTATTGAGAATTTGTGTAAGTCATTTTGACTTCTTGTATATCTGTTGGTAATGTAAATTTTATTATTTGTTTGTCAGGGTTTAAGTTTACTGCGAAAAGCAGCCTTATTTTTCCGTTTAGTGAATATGTCCAAGAAAGGGAATTTTCGTTGTTCGTAGAAAGTAACTCAAGATGTGCTGTGTCAATAATGGATTTATATTTGGCATATAACTCCCGCATTTTGGTAATTTGTTCAAAAAGGATATCGTTATCCCCCCATTTGTACGGTTCGGGTTGTATTTTTACATATTCGTTGGAAAACTCGTTTTCGTTTTCCGGTTTAAGGGTTTTGGTTTCATAACCTATACCGGTATAAGAGGGCAAATTTAAAAACATCGAGATAAAAAATCTTGCTTCATTTGCTTCTTCTGATTGAAAATATCTGGAATGCTCTTTTAAATCACCGTCATTTGAAAATGTGCACAAACAGGGAAAAAATGGAAAATTATTCCGAAATGGATTCAAATAATCATCTATTGTATTTATAAACTCCTTGTTCAAATATTGAAAATTCATATTACCAAGCACTATATCCGCTTTTTTGTTAATCATATCAGATATGCCGTTTATATAGTAAGTATTGTAAAAAGCTTCTGTGAGCATAGCAAAATAAGGCTTTTGTTTATTTATTTTATCTTTTAAGTATGCCCACATCTCCTGTTTTTCATTTTCATCCTTATCAGCTAAATTGTGGGAATGTGAAATCTGGTTGTGTGCCATATCTGCTCTTAAAAAATCAAAGTTGTATTCTTTTTGAAACTCTGCGATTTTGTCACTAAAATAATCCCATACCTCTTGTTCTATATGATTTTTAACGGGATAACCGTTATTGTCTATTTTGTACCATTTATATGGTGTAATGCAGCCGATTACTTTTGCCGTTGTAGAACGTTTTTTTACATCGAATACAGCCCAGTTTTTGTCATCAGCGTATTCTATTTTTTGAAAAACAACAGGACGCATAGGAGCATGTTCCGTTACAGGAAGAGGTTCAAGTCCTGATTCTCTGATTTTTTTCATCAAGTTGATTCTTATTGAGGTTCTATCCTTGCTTTGTGAAAATATTAACTTTTCTCTTTCTTGTTCACTCAATTCAAACAAATTGCTCGGGGCGTTGGTTTCTTTTATGATTATATTTTCGACTTCTTTATAAATTTTATTGTAGTCAACTTGTGGCGGAAATAATTGGGCTGTTTTTTGTTTGTTTAGCTTTGCCCATTCAAAAAATTTGGGGTTCATTAATGTAATTTCGGAAAAATTATCAACATGAGGCAACGCGTCAAAGCCGACAATTTTTTCCAGTGCATGCAATATATTTATAACCAGTTTAAGCTGCTCTTGGGCTGTTTTGTAGCCTTTATTGTATAAATTAGTGTCTATAAATTCATTATTTAAATGCCATGAGGTTTGTACATATAGGCTTCCTCTGTCACCGGTTGTCCATAAAGGCATAATGTGTATGCAGGTTTCAGGAAATGTCATTGCGTATTTTACAATCCCCCAGAAGGTTTTGGTTAATCTAGGATTTATTCCGATTATTTTAGCTGTTTTACACCATTGCGTGTCTTTTTTATCTTTAATTGGTGAAGGATAAGGAGTTGTAATATCAAAGGCTTTATCCAGTACGTTTGGTTTCAGGAGTTTTTTTAGCATTGCAAAAGATTGTTCGAACGATATGTCCAAACAATCTTTTGGTTTTAGTTGATAAAAGTTAAACTGATTTAGTACTGCCATTCTTCAATATTGTTTCGGTAGAATTCTTCCATTTTAGGATAGAATTTTTTAATCTCTTCTGATTTATATCTAAAATGTGCTTCCAGTTCAGGCAGCACTTTTCTGTATCTATCAATCAACAGCTGGTGTTCATGATTTGTTGTTTCGCCCTGTTTTATGTTTATTTCTATTTTTTTCAACCTGTCTTGTAGTATTGCCAGTTTTTTGGAAACTCTTAGGCTTTCTGCTTTTGCCTCATCTTTTTCCCTTATTTCTTCTTCACGTTTATCGCGGGCAATGCTATAGTCATACTGGCTGTAGTCGCTGTCAGGTGCATTCACTTTTTCATCGTTAAGGTTTTTCCATTCCTGGGCTACTTTTATTTGTTTTTCAAGATCTGCTTTTTGTTTTCTAAAATCGTTTAAAAGTTTATTATTTCTTGTTATAGCGGCTTGAGAATTTTCCATTCCCCATTTTTTATAGTTAATCTGGTTTCTGGCATTATCTCTGTCCATAAACATTAGCCCAACTTCATCAAAAAGCTTAAATGCCTGTATTGCTTTTTTTTGCTGCATTTTAGAATGGTTTATTCTGTCATTGTAGTAGCCTATTTTTTGATTGAGGTCTTCATATTTTTGGGCATTTATACTATAGAAATAATCTGCTTTTTCTTTGTCTCTTTTTAAATCTTGTGCTTCCCAGGGATATTCATTGGCTTTTTCATCAAGCTCATGTTTGTATCCCGCAGAAATATCGTATTCATGCTGGAATCTATTTTTTTCTTCTATTAATTTTTGCAGCTCTCTTTTGTCAGCCAGTTCCAGCCTGTAATAGTACTCTGCAAGTGTTTTAAAGTCTTGACCGAAGTTATTTGCATTACGGTTTTCATTCATATAATTTTCTTTTACAGCCGATAATCTCGGATATTTTGGCTGGTTATCATATACAATAAAGTCGTGGTCACGTTTTGTCTGGTCAGAAACATACTCTTCGGGATCAGCAAAATAAACCCTGTTTGTTGTATAAGGGTTATTTGTTTTTTCAATAGACGAATTAGCATAACTCCATTGACTTTCACCTATTTTTTGTTCAAGAGTTGCATATCTTTCGTCATCACCGTATGAAGGCTCTCTTCCTATTGCGACAACACCGGCCGTGCCGATTTGTTTATGTATGATGTTTTTTGTTTGTCCTTTGAAAGATATACCGGATAGAAAATTGCTCTTTATTGCATCGGAAGCATTTTTAGTTTCGACAGTTGTTTGGTTCTCATTTGCTCCGAAACTGGTCAAGTCCTGTTCTTTTTGTTGGGAATTTGTTCTTGTTCTTTTTACGGTTTGTGGAGAAATTTTACTTATTTTCATATTAAGCTCCTTTTAGTTCGCTGAATTTTGCGACAATAGTTTCTGTAGTTTGCAGATTTTTCATAGATGCAGGGGTAAAAGTTTCTAAAGGAATAACCGGTGTCGCATTTTTTAAGGTTTTATCCCTGTATTTGTCCAATATGAACACGCCGTTTTTAGATGATTTTATATAATTGATTTCATCTGGCAGGCTAAGCAGTTTGTCGTTGACCCTTAAAAGAGTGTCAGGGGCATAGATAAAGTTCCCCTTGTAAAAATTGCAACATTTTGCGCAGATTGTAAATTTTCCGTTCTGGCAAAGTGAATGTCTTAAACTGTTCGCTTTTTCGTTGTTCCATATTGTCCAGAAATCTTCTTTGTTGATGTTGCCAATAATATTACCTATGCAGTTTGAAACATCTCCGTTTGAATGGATTGTAGGGTTAACCCACGGAGTAGTGCAGATTCGTCCTGTTCTAATCCCATCAAGGTCTTTATCAAGATAGTAATTTTCAATTTCTTCATCTTCTAAAGCCGGGAATACAAATGCAGTAGTTTGGCATACATCTTTAAGAGCGTCTATGGCGTTTATAAGTTTGCTTACATAAGCTTTGTCTATTTTGTAATGCTTTGGTGGAATAAGTCCGCCGGCATAGTCTTTATTCAGCCTTTGTTTCCATTGAGTGCCGGTGTGGTTATTTAAAGCCGGAGAAGAAAATTGAAGATGCTGGAAGGTCAGTGTTTTAATATTTCTTTGTTGTATAAACTTTAGAAACTCAGATAGTTCATCAACATTATCAGGCAGCATAACACAGTTTATACATAGTTCTATCTGACTCCCCGCTTTTTGATAAGCTTCTATCCGGTTAATATTTTCCATAACTTTGTTAAACGTGCCTTTTTTGTTGCGGATTGCATCGTGGGTATTTTCCAGGCCGTCTAAACTTATTGTTATAGTTGTATCTGTTTTAGATATCTGTTCAAGATATTTGTCTAATAAAACGCCGTTTGTGACGATTTGAACTTTAAATCCGTGTTTTTGTGTCAGTGCAAAAAGTTTATCAAAATTTTTATACAGCAGTGGTTCACCGCCCATTAACAGCATTTTGGGCTTCGGGTTCACGTCTGATACTGATTCAAAAAATGATTCCCACTGTTCCACTGACATATCTTCTGGGGCATTTTGTTTAAAACCTTCACCGTATTGAGTACACATAGAACAATTAAGATTGCATCTATAGGTAAGACTTAAAATAAATTCCATTTCAAAAGGAAGCTCTAAGACCATATTGAACCTCCATCCATAAGAGAGGTGTATAAATCCATTCCCATTTCATAAGAGTATTCTGGATTTTGTTCAGCATAGTTATACATTGCTGTTTTTATTGCTTTTAAAAGACCATTGTCTTTATCGAGCGAATCAGCGATGCAGATAAATTTATTTATTCCTTTTTCCCTAAGCAGAGAGTCCATCTGTCTTAAATGCTCAAGTCTTTCGCTGTTTCCTACAAGAATTGCACAAAAAGGCATTTCTTCTAAAGCTGATAAGATTTTTTCATCTTTAAATAGTTCTTTTATTTGTTTTGTCTTATCAACTTTTATACCGTATATGTCAAGATAATTCAGCGGATTAAGCATTTCTTCATCATTGCCTTCATCTCCTGCTGCAATGATTAAATCATTTGTATTGTTAATAACAACATTTTTTAGTGCTTCTTTTACATCGTACAGTTTCGAAATCTGTTTGTTATCCAGAGTGGGTTTTATAAACATTTTATTGCCCGGCACAATTTCTTTTCTGCCGTTTATTATCTGTGGACAATAACCGTTATAGTCTTTGGGATAGTGTTTTACTACCGCTTTAATATTATTTTCCTTCAGATAGTCTTCTATTTTTTCTTTAATACTTTCTGTTGGAATGTTGTTGGAAAAAGCTATTTCTATGGCATTGTCTTCATCTTTTGTAAATGAAACATAGTTTTGTGCTTTTTCAGCCGGTAATTTATCTAATTGAGCCTCCAGAGATATATCTCCGTAATCATCTTTTGTTCTGTTTACTGGTGACTCGATGAAAGCAGGATTTTTGAACTCCTGCCTGATAATGTCTTTTATCGCGATTTTTATTTTAAGAGCATTCCAGCCGTTTGCTGCTTTTTCAATATTTTGGGATTTATTTATATCTTTTTGCCATCTGTCATCTTTTTTTACAAAACGATCTCCGCCGTCTTTTGTTACGATTGCGTCAGGAGAAAAGTAGTTAAGATGTTTGTCTTTAAGTCTTTTCTCTACATATTGATATTCTGAAACATTCCTGCCTGTTGTAATTGTTAACAAAACTTTACCTTTTGCAGTATCAGAAAAGTCCTTAATTTTTTGAAAATAGTCATTGAATAAATTTCTTCTTTCACTGCCTTCTGACAGTGTCCAATCAGCACACATATCCACATGAGAAAAGGGAGAATATGTTTTGTCAAAGTCTGCAAAAACGTTGGTTTGACCGGCTTTAAAGGATATGGATGAGTTGGGGATTATATTAAATTTTATTGGATTAATAAACACAATTTACCTCAATACTTTTTCTGATAATAAAAAAAAATATAACGGATTAAAAGAATTAATCCCTTTTGTTTTACAAAATGTTACAAGAGTAATACACAAAAATAAAATTTTGTTTTATAATTAAAAACAACAAAAGGGGACTTGGACATATGAGAGCTGCATCTATATCCGTATTGCCGGGGCAGAGTTACGGTAATGTCCGCCAATTTAGACATTATCAACCGTCGGCATGGAATACTTCATTCTTGGGAACGACTTCAAATTTAGAGCATGATGTTTTTGTGAAGTCACAAACTAATTATTTTAAGGCCAAACCGGTTTCTTTCAAAGGTGCATACAATAGACAGGAAGCCGAAAGCCTTATTGACAGAATTAACTCAAATCAGGCAAATGCTGCAGGTAAAGGATTTCAGAGTGAGTATTTTAAAATAAATGAACAATTCGGGTTGAAATCACCTAATCCAAGAGTAAAAGACGCGTATGCTGATATTCATGGTGCCAATAATATTAAAGAATATTATATCCTGCAAAGAATGCAGAATATTGATCCTGATATTGCAGTGAGGCCTGTTGATTTGATAGATAGATATGATAAACACTATCTTGTATTGGAAAATCTTGAGGGAAAACATCCATTTGACTCAAAATTAAACGCACAGCATCTTGCTGATATTATGAAAAAAACATTTAAAATGGATATAAACGGGATTGCTCACAGTGATTTGCAAAGTGGAAATATAATTCTTTCAAACGATAATAGAGCAAAATTTATTGATTTTGGCTCTTTCAATATTTTGCGAAACACTGGTTCCTATATTTCATCTGATGTAATTGACGAAAATTTTATCAAAAACGGTGAAAACATTAATTCTCCATTGATAGATAAATTCCGAGCTGTATTTTATAATACTGAGCCGGTTTTTGATATTAAAAATCAATCGGACAATCCTCATTTGAATATAAAGTCCAATGCTTCTAACTTTGAATTTAGAACGCTTTATGATTACATTAAACACGATAAAACAGAAAATCCAAAACAACTTTTGATGGATTATTTAAAAGCCAAATCATCCAATTATCACGCACCGATGGTTGAATTTTTGGAAAATATGGATATGGCTCCATCTGATTTAGCTCAGGCTTATACAAAGAAAACGGCACTTGATGCTGAGAAAGTTTTTCAAAATGTATTTGCTGCGCCTAGTGAGAATGTAGCAAGGACGGAACTTGGTAAAATCCAATTAAAATGGTTAATGAATGATTATCAAGGGGCACATACAAAGGCTTTTGACTATTTTAATAAACTTGTTAACCAAACTCAAGAATATTCTCAAATGGCTGTGGGCTTCGAAAAAGATTATTTTGATTTAATGGCCAAACATCTTGATTCCTTCAGAGATGTTTTAACTGATTCACATTATCAGGGAGCAGTGCTAGAAGAAAACGATGATATTGTGAAGAAAGTCTTTGACAGAGTTGCACAAAGGGTTGAACAAACTACTGAAAGGGTTGTGAATATTGCCACTGAAAAATCACAACAGCCTGTGAGCAGAGCTGCATTATTTAACAAAAAGAATGTCTTTATTGCTCTCGGCGTTGCTGCTATAGCTGCGGGCGGTGTCTATCTAAATAAATCAATGAAATCTAAACATGCTAATATGTCATAAGACATATATTAAAAACATAACAAAACACGGGTATTTTGGCTCGTGTTTTGCTTAAAGAATTCTTTATAAGAACAAAGCGTGTGCAAATATTTCGCCGACCTGATGGTTGTAATATCTTCCGTCGTCTTTTGTAAAAAGCTCTCTCCAGTGACCTAACGGGCTGTTGTCAGGAGAATAAGACGGATTGCACATCATAAGATGGTGGGTATTCGTGTCGTACCTTAATGGGAACAAATCTTCCATCTGCATAAAGCTTGGAAGTTTATCACTTGCATATTCAAATCCGAAAAGGCAGTTTCTTATCCTGTTTAACCTTGTTTCGTATGTAGTTCCGCCTTCAGTGTTATCGTTAGAAACTTCAACACCGGGGGCGTAATCTCTTGAGTATTTAAGCTTGTTTGACCAGTATTTTACGTTTTCAAAATCGTCTACTGGGATAAACGCAGTACCTGCATTAAGCCCCATTTGTCTGTACCTTTCAAAATCGTCAGAGCTTTTTTCTCCGACGAAACTCAACGTTGTACAGCCGGAGCGCTTACGTATTTCATCAGTAATGTATTGCATCTGTGGATAGTCAGGCAGTGCGCCTACTCCGGTATAGTTTTGCAAATCATATCCGCCAATGTGTTTTGCGGAATCTACAAAAATAGCCTCAAATCCTGTATTAACAATGTTTACCATCTCTTGTATATACAATTCAACATGTTCCGGATTTGACCAGCGGAAGTTTTCGTCCTCGTGATAAGGTTTTGACACTTTTAACTGGTCTTCTGAAATAATTGTTCTGAACCCTGTTTTTAAACCTCTAAAATGCGCAAGGTCATTGAATGCTTTAAACTGCTCCTCGGGAGAAATTTTTTCTGCTTTTTCATAGTCAATAATATTTTCGCTGTAGCCTATGCCCAGCTTTATACCGTAGATTGAATTCTCCTCCCACGGTTCTTTGTTGTAACCGTCACCATAAATGTTGGGCCATATTTGAGAAAGTATTATACAGTTTGCCCAGCTTTTTGCAGAAGGCGGAATTGCCGGTAAAAGTTTTATCGCGCTTAACAGTCCTTTGCGGCAAAGATGTCCTTGCATCTGGGCGATTGCTCGATTATTTATTTCTATGTAATTTGCGAGTCTTCCCCATTTGTCACCGTAGTCAGGTGTGCGTATGCCATCGGGAAATTTTTTATAAAAAGTTGTGCATTCGCACAGTGTAACAATCGATTCTACAGCTTTTTTCAGGCTTCTTTCAAGGAGTTCTGATGGGAGAATATTTGAAATCCATTGTTTTAGGTTTCCGTCGTTAAGTGCCCTGTAGGCGTGATTTTCGCTCCACTTGTCGTAATGGAGTATTGTGTTATGCGAGTAAGCGCGCAAAAGTTTATTTACAGTGTTCATAAACACAATATAAAAAATAATTTTTTATTTTTCATTACCGCAAAAGGCAATTATTAAGCTACGGTTTTTGAAGAGATTTTGATAACCAAAACGCCGGCAAGTATCAAAACGATACCGGCAACAGCGGGTATATCAAGCGCCTGTTTGTGCACTATCCATCCCAAAATTGAAATTCCCACAATTCCGACACCCGACCATACGGCATAAATTACCCCTGTAGGCAAGGTTTGTACGCAATGACTCAACATAAAAAACGAAACCACATACCCTAGCACGGTCAGCACAGAAGGCCATAATACGGTAAAACCGTTTGTATCTTTCAGCATTGTTGTGGCAAAGATTTCTGATATTATTGCAACAGCAAGGTATAAATAAGCCATAAAGCCTCCGTAAACTTTCATAGATTCTTTTTAACTGCTAGATTTTAGCGGTATAAAGATTAAAAATCAATAACGCGCAAAAAATTTTATGTGCGTTTTTTGTATAATCATAAAGAGAGTTAAAATTTTATGAAAATATCAAATATATCATTAAATAGTATAAACTTAAGCAGGCCTTCTGAAAATCAAATTAGTCCGCTTAAAACAAATCCTCAGGTAGTGCAAAATTACGTAAATTTGCAAAGTTCACAATACATTAATGCCTCGAATAACATTGCTTTTCATGGATTGTTTGGCTTGGATAAAAATCATAAATCCTCACCGGAGGAAAAATTGAACTCTGCAATACAAAACCTTGATAACAAAAGCATTGTTATTTTTTCTGATGATTTTGAAAAAGCAAAGGCGCTCCTTGCACAACAGATTTATAACATTAAATTTCCTATGGAAAATATCTACTTTGTAAAAAATACTATAAATAACGGCTCTTTTGCTGTTTATAAAGATTACAAAGATAATGGAAAGTATAAAATTTTTAAGCTTCACCCTCTTGAAATGGTCAAGGTGCTTGAAGGCGGAACTGATGAAAATGATAGAAAAGTAAAATACAAATATGTTTATCAGGCTGATGATCCAATAGAACTTAATGATGACAGGTACATATCATTTGGGCCATACAAACAAGAAGCTTTTATAAAAACTGATTTTAATAGTAAAACGAGTTTGAGATTTGTTTTTGATAGGGAGGTTGAGAAGTACAGCTATCTTGATAATGATAAAGATATACAAAAATACAATGCAACAAGACTTTCCGCATTAAAACAAAATACGGGCAAAAAGACTTCTCAAATTAAAAAAATAATGTTTTCAGACATAGGAGCACAGGACGAAAACATAAAAGCACTTGAGCAAAATGTTATATTCCCCGTTATGTATCCGGATTTTTACAAGGGATTTAGAATTAACAAAGGGATTTTGCTCTATGGCCCGCCCAGATGCGGGAAAACAATGCTTGCGTTAGCTCTTTCTAATGAGCTTGGTGTTAATTTTATTAAACTCGGAGCGAACGACCTTACGCACTCTCATGTGGGTAAAACAGAAGAAAACTGGCGCAATTTGTTCAAAAACTCAATAGAAAATCAGCCGTCAATTATTTTTATTGATGAAATCGATTCCATCGCAAGAACAAGAGGCGGGGCAAGCGATACTGCAAGACACCAGGATGATATTGTTAACCAGCTGCTGACACTTATGAGCGACCTTGAAAAGAGCGATGATATGGTGTTTGTTATTGCTGCGACAAATAGACCTGAGCTTCTTGATAAAGCTTTGATTAACAGCGGGAGATTCGGACTTGCTCTCGAAGTTAAGATGCCGGATATAGAAGGCACAAAACAGATTTATGATATCTATGAAAAAGGCAAACCGCTAGATAATGACATAGATAAAGATAAAATTTGCAAAAAAATGTTCGAAAATCACTTTAGCGGCTCTGATATAGCGGAAACTTTTTATGCTGCACACTCCTGTGCGTTGGATCGTCTAGGTATATACGAAAAAATGCGTAACCGTACTGTCAACAAAGTGGATCTGGATAATTTTAAAATAAACATGGTTGATATGGAAAATGCTGTTGAAAAACTTGCAAAAAATGCATCAGCGTTTACTTCATAGTAAGATTTTAAAAACTTGATAACTTAAAAAAATATTAATTCACAGTTATATTAAACCCTTGCTCCATCCGGCGTTGAAGCCTTGCATTGGCTTGAGCTTTTTTAACAATCTTAAACAGGTTCATATAATACCCGGCAGCCATTATTGTTGAAGCAGAAATCCAGGCAATAGGTCCTGCGTAGAATATTCCGTAATAGCCGAATTTTACCGCAAGATAAATAGCAGCAAACGAACGTACAACAAGTTCTGCTATGCTGGCTGCCAGCGGCAATACAGTTTCTCCCATCCCCTGCAGTGCATTTCTGAAAACAAATATCTGCCCGAGGAAAAAATAAAACATTGTACTTATTAAAAGATAGCTTCTTGCGATTGATACGATTTCATGTGCTTTGGTTCCAAGAAATGCGGCTACAATATTGCTTCCGTAAAAGTGCATAATAAGAGTCATAACTATACTTAAAGAAAGACATAATAATGAACATCTGTTTACACCGTAACGTATTCTCGAAAAATTGTAAGCTCCGAAGTTCTGGGCTGTGTATGCAGAAATTGCAACACCTAAAGACATCATCGGCATTGTTGCGATTTGTTCTATTCTCAAAGCTGCAGTGAATGCAGCAATCAAATTTGGTCCGAAGGTATTGCAAACGCTTTGCAGAATCAATATGCCGATTCCCAGAACAGAAAACTGTACAGCCATAGGAAGGCCGACTTTTAAATGCTCCATTGCAAAATCAAAATTCCTTTTTCGGATTGCAAATAGCCAGTCCTCTTTTTTTAAATGAAGGATTGGAAATTTTTTCTTAATATAAAACACACACATCAAAGCCGATACACCCTGAGAAAGAACAACAGCTATCGCAGAACCTGGGACTCCCATTTTAAACTGCAAAATAAAAATTAGCGCCAGTATAATGTTTAAAATAGAAGCAAATATCAAAAAGTAAAGCGGCGTTTTGCTGTCGCCAAGCGCTCTTACAATGCTTGCCAGCAGGTTATAAAAATTGGCCGTGATAAGTCCCGCCGTGACAATTATTATGTAATAATATGCATCAGTGTAAATTTCTTTAGGAACATTCATCCAGTATAGAATCTGATGCATAAAAAGCATAAGTATTATTGAAAAAGCTAAGGTGAAGGCGCTGCTTAACAATGTAGATACAGTGACTGAATGTCTTACCCCGTTCATATCCTTTGCGCCGAATCTCTGTCCGGTGATGATAGCAAAACCGTTAGTCAAACCTACAACAACAAACATCACGAAGAAAAATACAGGTGATATTGCACCGACAGCAGCCAGTGCATTTGTACCTATTGTCCTGCCTACTATAATGATGTCCGCAATATTATATAACTGTTGAAATACGTTTCCTATTAAAAGCGGCACGGTAAAAAGCAAAATATGCTTTAGCGGGCTGCCTTTTGTCATGTCGTTTATCATATAAAAACCTTAACTTGTTAAGTTTAATTTTACTATATAAAAATTAAAAAAATATCTGTAGTTTTAAGCAATAATTTAGTTTTACATGTTTTATGCCCGTATGAGTGTAAATTTTGATTTTATAAAATTTAATAATCTCTATAAACCGGCACCTGTACAGGCTTCAAACGTCAGTTTTAAGGCTGTAAGAACTTTGCAGACAGATACGTTTGAAAAAAACAGCGCCGCTATACAGCCTCAAAACTTTGAAAAATGCACTGATGTACCTGTAGCCTCGGGTGTGATTTATGACAGAAAGCTGAATAAGCCAATAAAAGTGACTGTTTTAAAAACAGATGCCAAAAAGAATGAAACAACATACCGTTTTGTATCCAAAAATCTCAAAAAAGAGTACGGATACTTAAATTTAACATTGTGTAAGAAACCAAAAGATTTTGAATATTCATATATAGGTAGTGATGCTTGTCTATTGAAAAATTATCCCGAATACGGAATAAGGGGAGCGAGGGTGATTGTTGATTATCTTGAAAATCATAATGACTCCAGATATGCAGGTATAGGAAGGCTTGCAGATAAAATTGCGGTGAAACATTGTCTTGATAACAATATAAAACCTGTCATCATCTCCATTGCAGATTGGGACTCTCATGTTGCGCATTATAAGAGAGGAAAACGCTACCTCCCTCTTGTTCCTGACACAACAGAGTATAAATTTTTCAAAGAAAAATACGGCTCTACAGATGTTAACTCAATCCTTGAAAAACTCGTTAACGAATCAGAACTTAACAATGAAAAAATAGACTTAAAGGACTGGTTTCCAATACCAATGTATATGCCTCAAAAGCTTGCTCAAAAGTATGTAAAAGAGTTACAATCAGAAAAACAATAATTAATAACACGGGGGATTTATCATGAGTGAAAATACATACGTAAAAGAACGCAATAAAAAACTTTCTGAAAAGGTTATAAAGGCCTTGCAAAAAAGACATTTTGATGCGCTATATTGCGAAAATGCAATTGAAGCCTTGAATAAAATTACACAACTCGTTACAAAAGAAGAAACAATCTCCTGGGGCGGTTCTGTTACGCTGGAGCAAACCGGCATAATTAAACATCTTGTTGAAAACGGCTATAACGTAATAAACCGTGATAGCGCCAAAACGCCGGAAGAAAAAGCACAACTTTTAAGAAAAGGTCTTTTATGCGATACATTTTTGATGAGTTCCAATGCTATAAGCGAGGACGGCCAGCTTGTTAATATTGACGGTACCGGCAACAGAGTTGCTGCGCTTTGCTATGGCCCGAAACGAATTATTGTTGTAGCAGGTATGAATAAGATTGTCAAAAACGTTCAAGACGCACTGACTAGAGCAAGAAACATAGCTGCTCCTGTCAATATGCAGCGTATTAATGCTGTTATGTCTCACAGAGAAACTCCTTGTTCATATACAGGCTCATGTGCCGACTGCCTGAGTGAAGACAGTATATGCGCACAAATAGTTATAACAAGACTCTGCAAGCCTGCGGGAAAAATTACCGTGCTGCTTGTTAATGAAGAACTCGGATATTAATTTTCAAATTACTTTTACTAGAAATTAACAAAATAAAATTTAATTAAAAGGCAATTTTTTCCTCGTGGATGTTTTTATAAAAATATATAGGAATATTCAGGGGGAATTTTAATGTTTAATTCTGTATCTTACAGTAAAGAGGCTCAGGCATATTATGATAACAAATATGCTTCTACACCTATAAATACTGATGCAAAGATTGCATATACAATCAAAAAGGGTGATAATCTCTGGAATATAGCTAAAGATCACCTTGCAAATGAAGATGCTTCTAATGCAGAAATTTCGGATATGATGTATAAAATAGCGAAACTTAATAATAAAAGTTCTATAGAATCAGCTAATGATATAAAGATTGCTGATGTAATCTACCTTCCAGAAATACAGCAGCAGGTTGAAAAATCAGATGGCGTTGCTCAGGTTGATGCGATACAGAAGGCTTATGATGTTTCTCAAAAAATTAATGATATTATTGTGTACAAGGGGGATGGCACCTATAACCAAAAGGCTCTTTACAGGCTGAAAAATATCAAAAATATTCCTCAGTCACTTTATAAAGAACATGCAGAAGCCGGAGCCGGCTACTGGGATAAGGCTCTGAGTGATAAGAACAACAATTTCGTTATTTCTAAGTCAACTTCATACTCTCCTGTTGTTTATTCGGGGCTTTCTGTTATGAAGAAAGAAAATAATAATGTGTATGGTAAAACAGAAGCACATTTGTATATTTCGGTTGACAAACAGGGACAGGTAAAAGATTTATGTTTTGAAGTCCCCGGGGTAAATATTAATGAAACGGGATTTGACTACAAACTTGATAAAGATGGCAATTTATACAGACATACCGGTTTGTTTAACAACTATCAACAAATAGGAAAGCTGCAGCCGGAACAATATACCGGATTAATAAATCAGGCACAGAAATATTTTGATGAGAATACAAAATAGAGTGGTTGTTAAAATATAAATACGACTTTTTGTGTCATTTTTTTAACACATTCAGTACTTTACAGACTTTTTCCAGATCTTCCTGTGAATATGTCTGCAAAATAGCATTTATCTGACTGAGCAATCCCTGTTTGTCTAAATCTTCAGGGTATTCCATTAACAAATCTACAGGATGAACACCAAAAACTTCACATATTTTGTCAATCGTGTCAGGATTTGGTTGATATCTGTTTCTTTCAATATTGCTTATACCTTTTGTTGAAAATCCTATTTTTTCAGCAAATTTTTCCTGACTTAATTTCGTTTTTTCTCTTAAACGTTTTATTCCGTTATTAATGAGTGTTTGATACTTCATATCTGAAACTTATATGAATTTTGAATAAAAATACAGGGATTGCATGGAGATATTTGAATATATGCTACCGGTCTAGCCACACACACACACACACACTCGAACCCTACGGGGCAGGCTATCATGAAAACGGTCATTTGTGTTTATCATATTTTCCGTTTCACTAAATATTTATAAAATTTTTCCTTTTTCTTCGCAAAAGTATTAAAATATTTTAGAGGTGATTATTTTGAAAGATATATTTGAAAAGCTTGCACAATCAAAATTCCGCAGCCGTTTTAAGCTTTCTAAAAGCGACATCGAATATATAGAAAAAAAGGAGCTCGATACAATAAGAGCTCACGCGGTTGATTTTGTTTCCAGAAGAATTGCTCCAGCTTATATAGAAAATGACGGAAAACAAACTCCTATGCGCAATCATCCTGTTTTTAAAGCTCAGCACGCTACGGCTACATGTTGCCGCGGGTGCATACAAAAATGGCACGGGTTTGAAAAAAATGTTGAGCTTGATGAAAAACAACAAAAATATATTGTTGACCTGATAATGTGCTGGATTCAAAAACAAATTGATATATTTCACTCTTAATACCAGCCAAAACAACATTCATTGACAATGTGCTATAAAATTTATAGAATATTGATATGAAAAGAGTGTTTATAACAGCGTTGTTTCTGATATTCTGTTCCGGCTTTTTTACCACTGCACCTGCAGGTGAGCGGGTTGTCACAGAAGTCGGGAAAACAGGTATAATATCTAATGGTCTGTATTTTAAAATATGTGATATAAAAACAACTTCTAATAATATTGATATAACAGTAGAAGCTAAAAATAAATCAATGCTCAGTCAGGCTGTATATGTAGAGCTTGTTGACGGCAGCGGGAAAACTTATAGAGCAGAAAACAAAGAGGCGATAACATTTTTTAAGCCGTTAAAGTTTAATAAACCTGTCATTCAAAAAATGACGTTTTCCGTACCATCTATGCAGCAGCACTACTGGCTCGCTGTATACAACAAAGATATCTTTAAAAAGAACAAAAAACAAATTATAACAAAAATGCCCCTTAACGAGGCCAAAAAAGAATTATATAACGAATTAACAAAGAAGGACGATTGATTTTTTTTTTAAATCATAAGATAATCTAACTATGAAAAAACAAATAACTTTAGCAGTATCTTTAATGTTGGCGCTTACTCCGTTGTATTCAAATTACACTGCGGATGCAAAAATGTCTACGGAGTCATACAAACTTTTTCAGGAGTCTAATGTTCTTGAAAAAGACTGTAACTACTCAATGGCAATAGAAAAGATAAAAAGTGCTATAGAGCTTTCTCCGGATGAAGCTATTTTGTACATAAAACTCGGCGGTTTGTATACAGAAATGGGCGACTGGGATAATGCGCTCATTGCATATAAGAAGGCAATTAAACTAAAACCAAACGACGCTGTTGTTTATATCAGCATAGGTAATATCCTTCAGCAGCAGCACGATTATGACAACGCGTTTGCTGCTTACAATCAGGCTTTAACTATCTTTCCGGATTATAAATATAACTATCTGAATCTTGCCAGTGTTAAATCACTGCAGGGTGATGATCAGGAAGCAATAAAATATTACAAAACTTTTCTCGGGTATTATCCCGACGATACAGAAGCAAGATCAAACCTTGCCTCAATTTATCTTAAGATGGATAAATATCAGGATGCGGCGGATGAGTATGCTACCATATATACTAAAAATCCAACTACTTTTAAAGAATATGCAAACTATGGTCTGGCTTTGCTTCGATCCGGCGATTATACAAACGCTGTTGAAATGTTTAAAAAAGCAGTTAGAAACGACTCTACAGATTATGCTTCCCACGCTAATATGGCACTGGCTTATGTCAGACTCTCTAAAGATGAGCTTGCATTGATAGAGTTTAGAAATGCTTTTACTATAAAGCCTGATTTGAACGATTTAAAACTTGATTATGCAAATTTGCTTGCGGATATGGGGAAAACTCAGGATGCTGTGACTATGTACAAAGAGTACATACAATATAAACCTAAAGATGTTGCTGCTTATTATAATCTGGGTATTCTCTATCAAAAGAATGAAAAATATAACGATGCAATTTCTACTTTTAAGTCCGCACTCGCAATTGATTCTGCTAACGCTGATGTAAAAAAAGAACTGGCAAGAACTTATCACCTTTGCAAAAATTATAATGATGCAATTAAATTGTATGATGAATTGCTAGCAGTTGATAAAAATGACTATAACGTCTTGTTTAACAAAGCTATAGCTGAACATGCTCTGGGCAATTATGATGCTGCTATTTCTATTTATAAAAATCTCTATGCACAGAGAAATGAACCCAAAGTCAGAGAATATCTCTATAAAGCATATATTGCACAGGGTGATAGCTATAATCAGAATGGACAGACCAAAAAGGCTATTTCTTTATACGAACAGGCTGCTGATTTGAATGCTAACGATGCTGCTGCCCTGAGGGCACTGGCCGGTGTGTATGAATCAATGGGCTCGAAGGTTAAAGCTATAGAACAATATGAAAAAGCACTTGTTATTGCTCCTGATAATGTAAATTTAATGCTCGATTATGCAAGGCTTCTTGCAAAATATGAAAAAAATCAGGAGGCAATTGCTGTTTACAATAAAATTCTTTCAATTGACGTAAAAAATGCTCAGGCTCATGAGGCACTTGCTGATTTATATTTAAAGGAAAAAATGCTAGATAAAGCTGCAGCAGAATACGAAAAGGTTCTTGAGATTGCTTCTGACAATGAGGCTGTTTTAATAAAACTGGGAAATACCTATAAAGCAGGTGACAATACTAATAGTGCACTGCTTCAGTACGAAAAGGTTTTGACCCTTAATTCCAAAAATACAGACGCAATGTTCAACGCCGGCCTTTGTTATTCTGAATTAAAACAAAAAGATAAAGCAAAAGATGCCTTTAATACTGTTATATCCATAAATCCAAAGTATGCTTATGCATATTATGCTCTGGGTATGGCTTATGAAGAAGAAAAAAACTATACACAGGCAATTTCTAACTATGAAAAATTTGTCGGGCTTACTGACGATAATCGTATGAAAAGCGATGTGAAAAAACAGATTGAATACTTAAAAACACGGGTAAATGAAAAGTAAAGCAAAATACGGCATAGTTTTATTGTGTTTGTTGTGTATATTTTGTTGCAGCGGTTTTGGATTCAGATGCCGCAAACGTGATGCGCTGCTGCTTTTTAATAGCCAGCCTATAACAAACCAGACTATTAATAACGCCGGACGACATTTTGCTGCAGGCCAGAAGGTGTATTATATACTTATCAACAATGAGGGCTTTAAAGATGACTATATCAGGGTTCAAATTGTTAAAAAAGAGGAAAAAACAAACCACTGGGGATATAAAATTTACTGGTCAAAGGATTTTCAGATAGATACATCGCTGGATTATTTTAAATCATATTTTGTAATCGATGAACCAGGATATTACTTTATGCAGATTTTTTCTTTTGATGATTTTGACTGGCCGATTATAAGAAATGATTTCTGGATAGGAAAATAGTGCTTAAGGATTTATTTTTATATATAAAATTTTATTTTGATAGACTTTTTTCTTCTAAATATCAAATAGAGGGGAAATGCCTTTGTTGCGGTGAATGCTGCCGTAATATTGTTTTTATGATAGAAGACGAGTATGTAAAAGAGACAAAGCAGTTTGAGGATTTGAAAAAATTTGATAAAAAATATAATTGCTTTGAAATAGCCGGAAAAAATGCTAATGGCGTATTGCTATTTAAGTGTAAATCTCTGGATGAAAATAATCGATGCCGGGATTATTTATTTCGTTCTCTGTATTGTCGTATGTATCCTATGGTTAATTCCAAAATAAGGCTCGGTGGATGCGAAACTTTTGATAGCTGCGGATTTAAAATAAAAATTAATAAAAAATTTGATGAATTTTTAAAATAATTACAGACATAACGTGTTATAATTAGCTATGGACAGATAATTATGGATTACACACTCGAAAAAGAATACGAAATAAAATACTATGAGCAAAATGTTCTGGGCAATTTAAAAGAGTCTAGCTTGCTTAATTTTTTACAGGATATTGCGACAATAAGCGCGGAAAAACTTGGTTTTGGCCCTACGTATGTTTTTGAACACAATTACGCATGGGTAGTATTAAAATACCATATTGAGATTTATAAAGAATTAAAAAATCTTGAAAAATTATATATAAAAACTGAATCAAGAGGTACAACAAAACTTTATGCTTTCCGTGATTTTGAACTTTATTCTCAGGATAGAACTATGCTCGCAAGTGTTGTTTCTGCCTGGGCTTTGATTGATATGGAAACAAGAAGGGTCTTGCCGATGCAGACAGCTTTAAACTTTGTAAAGCCGTTTGAAAAAAGAGAGGATGACCTTGATTATGAAAAAATAGACGCTTTAAGCCGAATTGATTTTCAAAAAGAGTTTGAAGTCAGGTTTGAAGATATCGATGTTAATAGACATGCAAATAACTGTAATTATATTGTCTGGGCTCTAGAGGCGATGGATAGCGAATTCAGATTAAAATACCGGCCAGAAGTGATAGATATAAAATATAAAAAGGAATTAAAACAGGGTGATATAGTATTATCCTGTGTTCAGTGTGAACAAAATACTAATAATCCTCTTACATTGCATTCAATAAAATCTAAATCAACTCTCGATGAAATAACAACCCTGAAAATTCAATGGCAGCGCATAGAAACATAAGATTTTAACAAAAATAGATGTAACAATTTGTGTTAAAGGATTTTTAATATTGTTAATTTTTTAGTAAAATAAAAACAGAGAATAGAAAATGGGGTATTATTTGAAAGTTATAGCACAGCCAAAACCGGAGATTGAATTTGTCGTAATAAGCTGTTGTACCTGCAAACGTCCGAACATGCTAGAAGATGCGCTGCGTTCTATCGACAATTTAAATTTGTGTCCCGATACTAAAATAGCTGTGTTGATTGTTGATAATGACGTAGATGAAACTGCCCGCAGTGTTGTTGAAAAATTTCAGCATACTTCTAAAATTCCTGTATATTATGTTGTTGAAAAACAAAGAGGTATTGCCTTTGCTAGAAATAGAGTGTTAAAAGAGGCGATTACTCTTAATGCAACACATATTGCCTTTTTTGATGATGATGAGATATTAGAAAAAAACTGGTTGTGTAATCATATAAATTTTTATCGCAATCATCAGAATGTTTTAATAAGCTCCGGCCCGACTTACAGCAAATTTAGCGAAGAATACCCGAATTACATTAAAAATAACAAAATATTTAAAACATCAACCACTAAAAAAACCGGAGCAATAAGAAATATATGTGCAAGTGGAAACGTATTCTTCCCGGTTTCTGTTGCAAAGGACTCTGATATGTGGTTTGATAACAGGTTTGTTTTTATGGGCGGAGAAGACGGTGATTTCTTTTCTAGAGCAGCACATGCCGGCTACACTATTGTATGGAACAATGACGCAATAAATTATGAGCTTGTAGGTCCGCAGCGTGCAAATTTGAAATGGATTTTGAACAGATATTATTATAATGGTTATTCTGGAGCCATGTTGAAATTCCTTGAAAAAAATAATATTTTCGCTAAATTTTTGTATCTGATAAAAACTCTGGCGGCTTTTATTTTGTGTGGGATTTTGCTTGTTCCTTCGATATTTGCTGGTTTGACTGTATTTTTTAATATGCTTGGTCTGGTGTTAAAAAATAAGGGTAAAATCGATTTTGTGTTTACAAATAAACCACTAGACTATTATAAAGATGTAAACGGAAACTAATGTAAGCTATAGCATTTTTAGTTAAAAATGTTATAATAATTCAAGTATTTAATGAGGAAATGTATTATGGCTGACAATTACGAATTTATTACCTGCCCTGCATGCGGTAAAGTTATGAAAAAAGTTTATCTTGAAGATCAAGACTTTATGGTCGATATCTGCCTTGACGGATGTGGCGGTATATGGCTTGATAACAGAGAACTTCAAAAAATCGATGAGAAAAAAGAGGATATAATCCCTATTTCAGAAGCAAAGAAGGGCCGGGAATATACTAAAGTCGATACAACTATGGACAGAGATTGCCCACTGTGTAACAAACCTATGGTAAAAAACCATGTTAGCGCAAAAATGGAGATTACTATTGACGAGTGTTATCTTTGCGGCGGAAAATTCTTTGACCATAGCGAGCTTGAAGCAATGAGAAATCAGTACAACTCTGACGATGAAAGGGTTGCTGATGTAAGACGACTTGCCCAAAACTCTGAAAAAATGCAAATTATCTTAGATACTCTTGTTCATGAGGATTCTATTTAAAATTAGTATTTGTTTGATTTAAATATCATGTAGTATTTGGATTCTCCATAATACAACACAACAAGATACATATCGCCTTCAATATTTTCTGTTACTATATAGGAATTTGGAGGCGGTGCTTTTTTAGAGGAATTTTTGAATATTTTATAAAAGCCATCCCGCACCGATTTACAGAACTTTTGCCATTTTGTATATTTTGGCGTAGGCAAGTTGTCATGATAAAAATCCAGCGGAACAAGTTCTTTTTTTACAACTGGTATAATGAATTTTACTTTTCCTGCCTCTTTAAAAAATACATAAGTATTGCCGTTCATTTCTCGTGGTGTAAGGATGTAATACCCTGCGGGAATGGTTTGTCCTTTAAAGTATATGTCTGATGCAAGCCTGAATAAAGGAAACGGCGACCAGGCATATTTCTGATAATCTTCATTTTGATAAGGGTCTATATCATGCACCAGCTTGAAGTCAGGAACCTGTGCTTCTTGATAAAGCGTTGCATAATCTGTCTGTGCCAGAACAGGCATGTGTATAAGTGCTATTAATAATGCAGTGAGGGTAATTAATTTCTTCATATATACAATAATAATAATTTATTTCATAAAATCAAATTTTTTTTTATTTTTCCGTCTTAATAGATTTATGAGCTGTATTTTAAAATGACATAGTGTATTTTATTTGTAACAATTGATACAGTTTTATATTGGCACAGCTTTTTATTTTCTATATAATTGCATGTAATTATTTATAATTAAAAAGGGGAAATTAATGATAAATTCTGTTGTTTTAGTCGGTAGAGCGGGACAGGATCCTGATATGAAATATTTTGAATCCGGAAAAGTAAAAACAACATTCTCAATTGCTGTAAATCGCTGGGATTCCAAAACAAAAGCAGAAGTAACTGACTGGTTTAATGTAGAACTCTGGGATAAACTTGCAGAAGTTGCTGGCGAATATGTCAAAAAGGGCAAACTGGTCGTAATTGACGGAAAACTTATGTCCAGCAAATGGAATGATGCTTCCGGTGCACAGAGAGAAAGATTTTTTATCAGAGCAAGCCATTTAAGGCTTCTTTCTGGTGGAAAATCAGATCAGGGTGTTGCGTAATTTAATCGGTAAATCAGGGATAAAAAATGTTTATATCTAACAATATCGGTATTATAGCCGATGATTTAACGGGTGCTGATGATACAGCTTTGCAATTCCATTTAAGGGGGGCAAATACACAAATCCTTCTGGATGATTCAGTTGTCCCTGAAAATAAAGTAAGCACTCAGGTCTGGGCTATTCCAACTGAAACAAGAAATACCGATGCACATGGTGCGTATGAACGTGTAAAACAGGCAGCAAAAATACTTGTAGATACTTATAACGTCGAATATTTTTATAAAAAAATGGATTCTACTCTCAGAGGACACATTGCAGTAGAAGCACTTGCTGTCTTAGAGGCTCTAGAATGGGATGCTGCTGTTATTATTCCGGCTTTTCCTCAGGAAGGAAGAACAACAATCGGCGGATACCACCTTTTAAAGGGCATGCCTATTGAAAGAACAGAATTTGCACGTGACCCGAGATTTCCAATATATGAATCTCATATTCCTACAGTGCTTAGAAATGAACTGCAAAACCAGCAGGATGACCTAGTTGATCTTATTGAATTACGAACGGTAATAAAAGGCGCTGGCCCGATTCTTAAAAAGATGAATGAACTTATCGACAGAGGAGTAAAGCTCATTGTTGTGGATGCAATTTCTATAACTGATATTGAGCAGGTTGTACTTGCAATGGAGAAAAGTTCATACAATATTTTACCCTGCGGTTCTGCCGGTTGTGCGCAGGTTCTAGGTAATATCTGGCTGCCTGAATCAGAAAATCACCATCAGGAAAGAACTATTCCTGCTTTGCCTAAACTGCTTGTTTCAGGCAGTGCGACACAGACTACGGCTTTGCAGATTCAAAAACTTCAAGATAGTGATGACATTGAAAATACATATTTTATAGACCTTAAAATGGAAGATATTTTAGAAGGGGTTAATGATGATATTGTAAAAAGAGTTTCCCAAAACCTTATTAAAGACAATGTTGTCGTTGTTCATACATCGGATTTGACTGTAGATTCTAAAATTATCTCTCAGATTCTTTTTGATAATGAACTTTCAAAGACACAGTTTTTGTCAAAAATCAGCGAGTATCTGGCCACACTGACAAAACGTGTTTTGTTTAGTAAAGATGCAATATTGATTACAATAGGCGGAGAAACCTCTTTTAAGTGCTGTAAAGCTATAAACAGCAATGCGTTGCAAATTATTGACTCTATTTTACCGGCAATCCCTTTGTGTCTAGATACAAAGGCTCAATGGGTTGTGACAAAATCGGGAAATCTAGGCAACTCCAATACTTTGATAGATATTTTGAAATATTTTGAACAGCATGAATAAAAAGATTGCAATAACTGCCGGAGATTTTAATGGAATCGGGCCGGAAGTTATTATAAAAGCATTGAATAAACTTGACCTGCCAGAGGACAGGGTTCTTCTTATCGGAGCCAGCTGTCTTTTTAATGGTCTTAATAAAGATTATGAAATTGAAGAAATACCGTTTGAAGAACATTGGCTTTCATATGGCTGTGAAACTGAACAGGCCGGTGAGTTTTCTTATAACTGTCTTATAAAAGCTTGTGAGCTTGCTAAAAAAGGACAAATAAACGCTATAGTTACGGCACCTGTTTCAAAAAACGCAATGCATCTTGCCGGGCACTATTTTTCTGGACAGACAGAGGTGCTTGAAAAAAATCTTGCAAATCCGGCTAACAACGAAAAAGCTGAGATGGTTTTTGTTTCAAAAGATTTAAGGGTATTACTTCTAACAAGGCATCTTCCCTTAAAATCCGTAAAGATTACAAAAGATTTGTTAATTGAAAAAGTGCAAAGAATTAATTTGGTTCTAAAAGATAAATTTAATATTGCAGCGCCTAAAATTGCGTTATGTTCTTTAAATCCTCACGCCGGCGAGAACGGTATACTGGGGAGAGAAGAAATAGAAGAATTTGTTCCGGCTATAGAGTACTTGAGGGCTGCAGGTATTGATATTTCGAATCCTATGCCTTCTGATACACTATTTGTAAAAGCTTCAAAGGCCTATGTAAATGCTCAAAAGCAGCCTTATGATATGTATTGTGCTTGTTATCATGATCAGGGGCTTATACCGGTAAAGGTTCTTGCTATGGATGATACTGTTAATATGACAGCAGGGTTAAGTATAATAAGAACTTCACCTGCCCATGGCACTGCATACGATATCGCCGGCAAAGGTATTGCCGGCGAAAATAGTATGATTTGTGCAATAAAACAGGCTCTAGTCTAATTCTGACATCATACTTTCAATATACTTAATTGCTTCTGGTTGTTTGTGTGCATAAGGATTTTTCTTAAGCAGATTTCTAGTCGATTTTAGAAGATTATAGGCACTGACAGTGTCTTCATTGGCCTGTACTTCCAATATTGCAACGGCCACTGTGTCAATAATGATGTCTTGAATAACAGCATCTGTCGTTTTTAAAAGCAGGTAGTCGATTCTGCCTTTTTTCTTGCCAATACAGGCCATTAATGCTGTATCAGCTTCTTTTTCATTCATCTGTAAAAGACATTTGTCTGTAATTCTTCTTTTGTAAACATTCATAATTTGTTTGCTCTGGCGGATTCTTTCTTTACGAATTGCTATTGCTTCATCGTATTTTTTTTCTTCCATAATTTTATTTATATATACCTGACATGATGGGGCAAACACATTCTTGCACATATCATCAAAGTTTTTTGACGGGTCATAGAGCACTACTGCTCTAAAAATTAAGGCAGCACAAAATAGTACAACAAATATTATTGTATACATTATTGCTTTTTTCTTTGTCATTTTAAATCTCCTTATTTTATGATTTGACTAAACTATATCACACTACTATACAGGCTGGGAATAATCTTTTGTGATGATATTTTCTATACTGGTTTGGTTAATAAGTAAGGGGGTATTATGACAAAAATATTAGAAATGTATAAATGTAATGTCTGCGGCAATATAGTAGAGGTCGTTTTGTCCGGAGATGGAGAGCTTGTCTGCTGCGGCCAGCCTATGGAAAAAATGGAAGAACATAATAAAAGCGAGGAAATGGTCGGAGAAAAACATGTGCCGGTAATAGATAAAAAAGATGAAGGCGTGAGTATAAAAATTGGCAGCGTGCCGCATCCGATGGAAAATGAACATTATATTATGTTTATCGAGGTTAATTCTGGAGATAAAAGATATGTTAAAAGAAAATATCTTTATCCGCATGAAGAACCGGTATTGAATTTAAAATGTTCTTGCGATAAAGTGATTGCGAGAGAATTATGTAATATCCATGGGCTGTGGACATCAGAAGACAGGCAGTCCGATGATTAAATAGATTGGAGTAAAATATGATTTCAGAAAAAATGAATGCTGCTTTTAACAAGCAAATCAAAGACGAAATGTATTCATCAAACCTCTACCTTTCAATGGTTGCTTATTTTGAAGAAATCGGTCTGAAAGGTTTTGCAAACTGGATGAGAGTTCAGGTTCAAGAAGAAAATGCTCATGCAATGGGACTTTTTGATTATCTTATCTCAAGAGATGGCAGAGTTATTATAGACGCTATTGACAAACCTGCTTCGGAATGGTCTTGTGCGCTTGACTGTTTTGAAGCTGTTTATAAACACGAACAGCATGTAACTTCTTTAATCAATGGGCTTATAGATGTTGCAGAAGCAGAAAAAGATAGAGCAGCAATATCTTTCTTGCAATGGTATTTGAAAGAACAGGTTGAAGAAGAAGCAAACTGCTCTGAAATCTGTGCAAAATTAAAACTCATAGGCGATGACAAACACGCACTTTTGCTTATTGATCAGGAATTGGCCTCAAGAACCTATGTAGCTCCAACAATAGCATAATTACATAATAGTTTGTTATTCAAATATAAACAGGAGATGTTTTTTCATCTCCTGTTTTTGTATTGAAAAAGTGAAAAGACTTTTTTAGTGTTTAACAATCTGTAAATTTTTTTCTTAAACTTGTAAATTCCAGATGATAATAAACGTTATAAATTTATGATTGTTAACAATTCAAATAGACTTCAAATAAAAAATGATGCTCAAATTTCTGTGCCCCAGAGGGACATACCTGTCGGTGTGGCTGAAAATATAGAGCCCGCTGCTTCTGTAGCTGTTGATGCTTCTGTTATGAAAGCCTATACAGGCGTAATAGATAAAGATAAAGTAATTTCAAAAGATGAACTTTTCAATTATTTTAGACAAATTGGCATAATGAATGAGAAACGTTTTGATTCAATGCTTGCTAGTCTTGCCGGTAAAAACGGTGAAGTTACTGAAAAAACGTTGGAATTTTTAAAAAGTTTTCAATCGAAAAATCATTTGATATGGAATTCTCTAAA
Organism: Candidatus Gastranaerophilales bacterium; assembly: GCA_944325565.1. Taxonomy (GTDB): domain Bacteria; phylum Cyanobacteriota; class Vampirovibrionia; order Gastranaerophilales; family Gastranaerophilaceae; genus Limenecus. Next base: position 23,750 of record CALVAT010000003.1, on the reverse strand, counting down.
AATTTTTGACGCAGCAAAGGAAGATGGAACTATCAATTATGGCGCATTAAAACTCGCTGATTCGATAATGAATACAAATAGCAAAACAATGCACAGCTGCGATTATGACTATTGTCCCGAGGTGTTAAAGAGTTTAAAAAACAGTGATGGCTCATTTAATAAAGCTGCTGTAAAATTTTTCACAAAACATGCTGAATCTTTTAAACCTCTTTTTGACTTTGATCCCAAATGTGCTTTTGCTCCGTTAAAAAATAATAAAGGAGAAATTGATTTAACGGCGCTTGATTATGCAGATAAAAAATTGTCCGATGGGGAATCATTAAATGATGTAATTTCTCAAATCTATGGCGCAAAAAATAATGATGGGAATTTTTCTTATGAAATAAAAAAGCTGGATGATGATTTGTCAAAGGTATTTGAAAAGTGGCGTGTGAACTACGTTAAAAAGATTGCGCTTTCTTTCCCTAAAGATAAGCAAAAAGAACGGGATAATTTTGTAGAAATTGCAAAATCAATGAAGGATGATTCGGACTTTTCTCTGATTTTTGATTTTATTGAAAAAATGAAATCTACACAAAACAATCGTTCTGCTCTTGATTATGACAGACCGTCTGTTGAGTTTATTAAAAATATGCTCGAATCTTCCTATCATAAAACTGATGCCATTGAAATTATTTTGAAAAAAATTTCGCAGCCATATACCTCTTTTACACAAAAAGATATAGAAATTCTTAATACACTATGCAGTACTGTTAATACGGAAAATATAGAAACTTTTATTGATGCATCAGTTAGGAAGGCTGGGGAAAACAAGGGCAAATTTGATTCTTCTACACTTAAAAAGTATCTTGATATTTATGTAAATAATTACGGCGTAATGTCTATGCCTGATATTGAATATATGGCTAAATGTTTTTCTTTAGAAGAGGATGATTACGCTCTTGAAACTTTTGCAAAATTATATAACTTAAAATGGACTTCGAACGATAGATTTACATCAGAGCAAAGGCTGGATAGAAAGACTCTTCAGTTTGTTCTTATGATGACAACTCTTGAACAGGACGGCATACCCAAACGTAAGTGTTATAAACCTGTACTGGATAACTTAAACAAACTTATGACAATGAAACTTCCTATGTCATCAAAAGATGCATTTGAAAACTTTATTGTTTATCAGGATTTTGATGTTATTGAAAAACTTGAAAAAGTGGATTTTCAAGAACTCGGGCTTAAAACAGGACAGATTTCTTCAGGTATTTTTAAACATGCAACCGAGGAAGAATTGCTGCATTTTAAAGAATATTTAAAGGATTATCTGAAAGACAAACGTGTAGAATCTGTTGATATACAGCTTAATCAGAATATTTCAAGCATTGTAGAACTCACAACAGGATACGACTGGGATAGAAAGAAATTGCTCTATGATATAGAAAAAGGCCGGCCTACTGCAGAAATACATGAATGCGAGTGGAACAATCGTGTGACAAGAAAGGAGCATGATTTTAAAAATAACACTCTAACAGAAATAAGGCATAAAATAAAAGAAGAAAATTTTTCAAAATACGAGGTTTTAGAATCACTGTCGTTTAAAAAGTATGATAAGAATAATAATCTTATTTATGAAGAAGTTCTTGAAAAGTCACCACTAGATGGCGTTTTTAATATTAAAAGGATATATACTGATGGACGTGTCGAAAAGATTTGTTCTGCTTTGAAAACAAATGACGGTGAAATTGTCGAAAAAAACATGGAATCTTTAGACGGCACAAAAACTTATTACCGCTATGAAACTGACCGGAAGGGAAACTTGATTCTTGATTATAGAATTACAGATAAAAATCAAAAGGAGCTTTTGAACCAATCCGTTACTTTTGAAGTAATTGATGAAAATCATTTTATTTCTTCCCGTAATAACCAAAAATACGACATAAAAGTTGATAAAAACTATATAACCATTAAAAATTTACAAAATGGCAAAACTGAAAAAATAGAACTCCAAAACTTTACAAGAAATACAGAAGCTCGGTTGCTGCCATTTCTTAAATCATTGCCGGGTGATGAACTTTTTAAGATGAAAGAACTCGACCTTAAAGCCTTTTATGTTACTGAAAAAGTGCCAAATGCAGCATATAATCCTGATGATGAAACAATCATGACAAAAGAAGCATATCTCGATACAGCGGTATTGCTTCATGAATGGGGACATGCAAAAGATAGTTTGATGTTCAAAGATATAAATGAAAAAATCAAAGACGACAGAATCCTGAGAAAAATTTATAATGAAGAAAAAGAGGCTTTTCGTGCTCATTTCGGTGATTCTCAGCTTTCTGAAATCGGCTACTTTGTTGCTGATTACCACTATCTTGGCTCTGACTCCATACAGGAAGGTATTGCTGAAACTAATGCTCTTTTGAGCACCTGTCCTAAAAACGAAGTACAATCTGTTCGTTCGCATTTTTGGCAGCAGTATTTTCCTCGAACTATAGCTTATCTAGCCGGAATTCTTGAGTAGAAGTATAACGAATTTATTTTGTTTTTGATGTTTTAGCTTCTCTTTTTTCAAGAGCATCTTCAAATTGCGCCATGGATTCCATTCCAACAAGCTGCTCTAAAGCAGAACGTTTGGAAAGAAAATCGGAGCGCAGCTTGCTCTGTTTATTCAATGCCTCACGATAAAATACATCCAGCATTATTATTTGCGAATCTGAAAAACCTTTTGTGTCACTAAAGTCTTTTCTTCTCTTAGCTACAAGTAAATCGGAACGCTGCAGCGCCTGACGGGCCGTCATGTAATCAAAATAATATAATATAATTTTTCTCTGCAGTTCTTCAATTTTTCTGATTAAAACAACCATATCCGCATCGTTGACTTTAGAAAACTTATAGTTTAAATCTTTGTCATCAACAGACAAAGACCCCAGCATGCTGCTGCCCATAATAGAAGAAATTGCAGCAACAGGATTGCCAATACCTATGCCGGCAAGGCTTCCTACAGTCGATATAGGCTGTATAATCTTTTTAACAATGCTTTCATCGGGTTTGTCTTCATCTGGATTTGATAGTTTGTAAACAATAAATTTGACAGTCTGGCTGTTTTGGGCTGCTCCTATCCATAAAAGTTGAATATCCGCAAGCATGTCAGCTGATTCTAGTTCTGCATCGTCACTTATCTCTTTTGCAATCTTTTTTAGACTCAAATCAGCATAAGTAATGTTTTTTATAGCCTCTGATTGTTTGTCCAGTGTTGCATCTTTGGCTTTTATAACCTTGTTAGATTCGGAAACTTTATATTTATTTTCCGGCGCAGAACCGACTCCCAAACGATATGCAGGAGGCAGAGGCTCTGTTATATCCTCTAATGAAATAGCAAAGCAGTATTGCATAGATAAAATTACGGCCATACAGGTAAGAAAAATTTTATTTTTTATCATTTTTCCCTCCTGCTTTTTTCTCAGCGGATTGTTTTGTATTGCCGGTTGCACCGAATAGTTCATTTTTGAAGGCATATTGATACAGATTTAAATTCTGTACGGTCTTTTTTCCGGCAAGCCGTTCCAGATCCATCTGGTATCTGCGTACTTCTCTGATTTGTTCAAACTCCTGAAACAATAAATCATCATACATTGCTCCTGATACAAGCATTTCCATTTTATCTGCTGGATTCCCACTTTGTGCCTTTTTTAATGCAGCGGAATAGTTTTTGTTATACAAAACAAGCCTCTGTCTTGTGTCCTTTACCTGACTCAGGGCCATTTTATAGTTGTAATATGCGTTAATTATCTGATCCTGCAAAGATTCAATCATGCCCGCAAGTTCAATGAGTTCTGTATCTGTAAGGGGCACTTCTTTAGGATTGTTCACCTTTGCAAGATAGTTGTTGGCCAGCCTTCCAGTTGCGTAAGAGGCTGACTGAACCATGTAATTGGCACCAAAAAGCGCAGGAACAAACGATGCTCCGTTAATCAATGCAGCAGCTGATTTTGCAAGCAGAGAAGAATGATATCTCTGCTGTTCCGGCGGGATTGATAGCTTTTTCATGGCAAATTTAATCAGGCTGTTGTTCTCTACGGTTGCTTCCCACAGCATTTCAATATCTTCAATATCTTTTTTTTGCTGCATATCGGCGATACCTTTGAGAGCATCCTCCTTGTCTATAGTCAGCTCTTTTGTTTCCTTTTGGACTTTAGGAGTGTATTCCACTTTGTGTTTGTCTACATTACCAAGCCCTATTTCTGCGGCAAAGGAATAACAAAAAAGGTTCGAAAGAACTATTAAACTCGCAACTAATTTTTTCATATAATATATTTTATAGCATATAAATTGTGTGGAAGAAATTTTGTGCAAAGTATTGTAAAATAAATTATATAATTTGCGGGAGTTTTTATGGAAAGTATACTAAAAGAAATAGCATATCAGTATTCACAGCTTGAATGTGTTTATGCTGTTGTTCAGTCGGGTTCTAGAACCTCTGGTCAAAGTGATGATATGTCGGATTATGACATTTATGTTTACTCTGATATGGAAATACCTCTTGAATTCAGAACTCAACTGGCAAAGATGTATTCAAACGACTATGAAATAGATAACAGATATTTTGAAACTGGCGATGAGTGGAACTTAAAAAACTGTAACGGGCTGGATTTTATGTTTAGATCCACAAACTGGATACAGGATTGTATTGAAAATGTCTATAACAAACATTACGCTTCAAACGGCTATAGCACATGTTTTCTTCATAATGTCGCAACATCAAAAATTTTGTATGACAAAAACGGCTGGTTTAAACAACTACAGGATAAAATTAGCTGCGGTTATCCCTCAGAGTTGAGAGATAACATTATAAAAAGGAATATGATGCTTTTAAAGGATAAAAAAAGCGCGTCTTATCTTGAGCAAATTAAACTTGCGATAAAGCGTAACGATCCTGTTAGCGTAAATCATAGAATAACTGCATTTTTAGCGTCATACTTTGATGTGTTATTTGCTGCGAATGAAATATTTCACCCTGGAGAAAAAAGGCTGATAAAATATGCTATGCAGCATTGTAAATTTTTACCCGAACATTTTGAGGCGGATTTAACAGGACTTTTTGTCGCGAAAAATGATGAAAAGATAATAATCTTAGATAATATGGTTGAAAGACTGCGAAAAATATTGCCCGCTATAGATTCTTAGAGTCTAATATAAAAATTTTTAAGCCTTAATATAATATTTGAGAATAGCAATTAAGGAGATTTACTATGGAAGAAAATACAGAAAACAAACAGGATATTACCGAACACAAATGCACCTGCAAAACCGAACACTGGATAAAATTTGCGCTTGTGCTTTTTGTATTGTTTATTGCCTGTTATCTTGCCGTGTATTATGTGCTGGATCAAATGCGCCACGCGTATTATGCTCCGCCTGTTCCGATGCATAACATAGACAGAATAATTGATGAACAGGAAAAAATGTTTGATTCTATGGGGGCAATGCCTATGCATAACGGGGCATTAATGCACATGAAATCACCGGTTGAGACATTTAAAGATGATTCACAAAATGCATATAAGATGATTATAGACCTTAAACCTTTTAACAACAGTCCAAATAATGTAAGCGTTGATGTACAGAAAAATAAAGTTAGTGTTAACGGGCTGGGAGAAAAATCAGGCAAACATTCTGACAGAGTGTATTCTTTCTCCCAGAGTTTTGTTCTACCTGAAGATATAGACACAGAAAAAGTTGTCAAGAAACAGTCAGGACATAAATATATAATAACTATGCCGATTGAGGATTAAATCACTGTTATTATGAACGGTGGGTCTTGTTTCGCTCAGAATGACGTTTTGTTGATTTGTCATTCTGAGCGAACGAAGTGACCAAAAAATCTCTTTTCGTAGTAGATTTTCAGGCTTCGTTCCCAGAATGACATTAATTATTTTTCTAATAATAACTAGATTTTTTATTCTTCTGCGGCTTTAGGTTTTGCGCCGAAGATGCGCTCTGCCAGTGCTTTTATTTTGTCAAAGTCAAACGGAGCGTCTATAATACTTTCTTTATAGCCACCACTTCCAGTATATTTCCCGTCAGGGTCAAAATATACAGTTCCGTCCGAATTGTAGCGTATATCATAATGGTTATCCGGTCCTCCAGGGTTGTAAATCTGTACTGAAACGATATTACCTTCTTTATCACGTTTTATACAAATTTCGGTGCCATCTTCAAGACTGCAGTATTCACTACCCTTTTTAGTTGTCCCGCGTGTTACACTGTCAGGTTCATTTTCCGCCATGTCAACTACACGGGCAAGAGAGTTATTGGATTCTTCAAATAATTCTTTATTTTCATTAATTTTTGCAAGCATTGCCTGTTCTGTTTCATAGGACTCTTTATCAGTTTTGGCATTTTCAACCGTTTTTTGTTCTGCAGACCTAATATCAGCAGATAGTTTATTAATTAATTCTTTTTTGTTTAATATCATTTCATCTGGAAGCTTTGTCAGCTCATCAGGCAATTTTATGTTTAATTCTTTAGCACGTTCTTTTAAAAGACCTAGTATTTCGCCATATATTCTATTTTTATCAACATTTATTACTGTTTGTTCTATCTTTTCAAGATTTTGTTCATCGATAATATATGCGACTGTATCTTTATTAAATCTGTCTTTTTCTGACATTACACCTAATAATTGCCAATCCGGCGGATTAGTCTTTGTTAATATTTCTTCAATTTCTTCTTTAACGTCTTTTGCCACAGTTTGATTTTGTTGTATAGTTTGGGCATTTTGTTGTAAATCTTCATCAATCGTTTCTTTAGGTGTTAAATCCGGTGCAATGCTTTCGGCTGTTGTTTGTACTGTTTCTTCACGCTGTTGTTTGATTCTTGCTTCTTCTTCTCTTTGCGCTTTTGATTTCCATACCAGATCAGGGTGGTCTTCTGCCCACTGTGCAATAGCCTCCTGTGAGTTTTTAGGGGATTCAACTTCGCCGCGCAGTTTTACCTGTTCGCCTACGAGCAAAAACTCGTAACCGTCGGAAGTCGTTCTTATTGCGTTGGGGTTATCTTTTTTGAATTGTTCTTTTGCTTCCGCTATTTGTTCTTCTGTCGGGTTTTCTATTCCCTGAGCCTTAAGAGATTTTGTCACAACATCTGTAAAGCTTTCATCCGGCTGAACAACGTAGCCGTATGTTTTGTTCTTGTCCTCTTCAGCTTCAGCCGCAGCTTCTTCTTCGGCTCTTTGAGCCTCTAGTGCAGCATTAAGTTGTGCCAGTTCTTCTTCTGACATTACTTTGAATCTTTGTTCTGAATCTGACCAGTGTACTTCTATAAAAGCTGTGCCATCTTTGTTGGGCAGGTAATATTTACCTGTCTTTTTATCATAATATGCACCTTCTCGTTCATTTCCAAATGCCCATTCCCAGCCATAGCTTTTGGCTGCATCATCAATCATTCTTTGTAATTCTTCCTGATGCATCTGCTCCTGTTGTTTTTGATATTGCTGCAGAACCTTTTGGGTTTCTGATGTTGGATCGTTTTGGGTTGTATTAAAGATATTTTTTATGAAATCTTTAATATCTTTTGCTTTCACCTGTTCATTGTCCGAAAGCTTGAAATTTTTGTTGAAATTCTCGGCAGCTTCTTCTAATTCTTTTTGAGAAAGTTTTGAGTCATTATTTATATCTAATTCATCAAAGGCCCGCATTGCTTTGGCCATTTCTGTTGAGTTTAGTTTGCCGTCTTGATTTTCATCAAATGCTTTAAAAATTTTTATTAATTTAGCATTATTTTTAGCGACTTCTTCCTGATTTACACTTTGGGTCGAAACCTTTGTTAAATCATATTTATCTCCTTCACCGATTTTCATGTCTTTTCTGAACATACGCACACCTTTCATTCCTGATTTAGTACTACGTTTTTTGTATCGGTATTTTAGATTTATTCTTTAACATTATTTTGAATTTTAAAGGGGAAAATCTTTTATAATAGCTTGTTATCACTGTATTTTTGGGGTTTGTAAAGATTTTTTAAATGTTTAGAAATTATTTTCGGGGTTATTATAGAATTAAAGATATATAGAGTTAATCGGGGAGTATCGATGAAATTAAAAGACACACTGGCGGAAAATTCTTTTGATTATGCATATTTAACCAGAAGAATGTACAAATATATAAAACCATATCTGTTTAGAATTATAGCAAGTTTTATTATTGCTTTGCCTGTCGGAGCACTGGACGGGGTTATTGCCTATGCTCTGAAACCATATATGGATGAGGTTTTAATTAATAAAAATAAACTTCTTGCTTATATAATCCCGTTTGGAATAGTCGCTTTTGCCGCATTACAGGGTCTTTTGAGATATCTTAATGATTATTTGACAAACTGGACAGCCCAGAAAGTTACAAATGATGTAAAAATGGGGTTATTTAAAAAGCTCGTACAGATGGATGCTAAATTTTATGATGAAAACTCCTCGGGGATAATTCTTACAAGATATCTTACTGATCCGGAGACAGCATCTAAAGGTATTTTAGATAATTTAAAAGCATTAATGAGTTCGGGTATTGGGGCTCTGGCTCTTGTCGGGGTTATGTTATATAACTCATGGGAGCTTGCTGTTGTGGGTGTGATTGTATTGTGTATTGCTTTTTTGCCTGCAGCGTTGATAAGGAAAAGAATTAAATCAGCTTCTAACAAAAATATGAAAATCGGCGGTAATATCATGACTGATTTTAATGAAACTACTGCTGGAAATAAAATTGTAAGTGCCTATAATCTTTCAGGTTATCAATATAAAAAGTTCGAAAAAGAAATCCATGCTTCTTTTGATGTTAATATGTCGCTTGTAAAAAGGGTGGCTTGGATGTCGCCGATTATGTATACGATTGCTTCTGTTGGGATAGCTCTTGTTATGGCGTTTGGGACGTATCTTGTGTTATCAGGAAATATGACGAGCGGTAGTTTGTTATCTTTCGTTACTTCGCTTTTGCTTTTGTACAAACCTGTTAAGACTCTCGGCAATACATTAACAAGTTTGCAAAATATTTTTGTTTCACTTTGCCGTACTCTTGAGCTTTTTGATATAGATGCAGAAATACAGGACAAAGAAAATGCAATCGAACTTAAAGAGGTAAGACAGGGCGTTTCTTTAGAAAATGTTTGGTTTGAATATGTAAAAGATACTCCTGTATTAAAGGGCATAAACCTTTATGCGCATGTTGGTGAGACTGTTGCAATTGTTGGAAATTCTGGCGGTGGAAAAACAACAATTGCTAATCTTATACCCAGATTTTATGATGTTACCTCCGGTTCAATAAAAATTGACGGGGTTGATATACGAGATTTGACGCTAAGTTCCTTGAGAGAGCATATTTCTGTAGTATTTCAGGATAACTTTCTTTTTAGCGGCACAATAAGGGAAAACCTTTTGATGGGAAATTTTGATGCAACTGAGGAAGATATACAAAAAGTTGTAAATGCAGCTCATATTGACGAATTTTTGGCTGAGATGCCGGAAGGTTTGGATACTGAAATCGGAGAAAGGGGAACAACGCTTTCCGGTGGTCAAAGACAGCGTGTTGCTATTGCTAGAGCAATGCTCAAGGATTCTCCGATTGTTATTCTTGATGAGGCTACTTCTGCTCTTGATAACAAATCTGAAGCTGTTGTTCAAAAAGCATTGGATAATCTTATGCAAAACAAAACAGTTTTTGTGATAGCGCACAGACTTTCTACTATCAAAAATGCTGATAAAATAGCTGTAATAAATGAAGGCGAACTGGTTGAACTCGGCACTCATGATGAACTCTTGTGTCGGGAAAACGGTTTTTACAAACGTTTATACGAAATGCAGTTTGCGAAATCGAACGTGCCCGCCAAGAGCTCTGTTCAAAATGATTAAGTATCATTTTGAATAGAGGCAGGCTAAGTCAGAAGCGAGGCTTCTGCGTGCCGTATAGAGATTGAACCCAGGGCACATATGAGGGTAAACGTTCAGTTTTCCCGAATGTGAGATTTCAAGAGAGCGAAATCGAACGTGCCCGCTGTGTGAGCGTGAAGAGATAGTCTTGGGGCTTGAAAATTATAGAACAACTTATTTTAAATATAACGCAAAAAAAAGCTCTAATTCTTCATTAGAGCAATACTTTTAATAGGAAGGGAAGGTTAGGAAGTTAGGTAGGTAGGTTAGTGTGAAAGTCTCATCTTATTTAATATCTTTATTTTTTGTCTCATTTTGTTTATTTAATGCTTACATATATATAAAGTATATACAAACTTCAAAATTTCAGTGTTGAGTATATACTGTTACAAAACTTTACATTTCTGGGGAAAATGTTATATATTTTGCAAATCTTTTAAATAAGCTTTAATATCTATCCCGAGTTGATTATATTTTGAGTAATCCCCGCTAAATGACATGTCCGTATTGGAAGAAAGGATTATAACATTGGTTATATCTATGACTCTGCCATCTATATCAAAAAACGCTTTGTAGTATACTCTATCAGACTCATTTCCTTTAAAAACACATACATCTTTAAATTGTGTATGATATAACTCCAGTACAGAGTGTAGAAATGTATTTTCTGTATGTTCAAAATCAGCGCTCGAACATAAATTTGATACAAAGATTCCATTTGTGGTTAAAGATTTTTTTATAAGTTTTAAATATTCTTCACTCAAAAATCTTTCGTCTATACCTTCATCAGATGCAACATCTACAACAATAAGGTCATATTTCTTTTTGTTTTCTCTAAGATATACAATGCCGTCTTGTAATATGTAATTGACCTTTTGTGATTTTTTAAAATCGAAAAATTTTTCAGCAATGTAAAAGATATTTTCTTCTATATCAACAACATCAATACTTTTGATATTGTTAAAAAGCATTTCCCAGTTGTTTACAATTCTGCCAGTACCAAAGCCGATGAGCAGAATATTTTTTACCTTCGGGTTTACGAGATAAGGAAGAGTAAAATAGTTGATATAAGGTAAATTCCCTTTATAAACAGGTGTATTTATAAAGCCGGCCTGATATGTATCTTTGTAGTGTAAAAATCGGCCTATTTCGTTTTCAACAACTTTTATGTTATGAAAATTCGACTGTTTTTGATAAAGCACTTTATCATTAAAAACTTTACTGTTTATTATATCAAGCAGCTTTTCATCTGGTTCGTGTATGGCAAGATATTCTGGTATGATAATCATAGTTTTTATTGTATCATAGGCTAGAGAAAGAATGTTATATGAGTGATTATTTATTAAGAGCAAAGCTATTTAAAACTAAAAAACGACTGGGCCAGAATTTTCTTGTGGATGAATCTGTTATAAACAGAATAGTTGATGAGGTCACACCAGAAGATACTGTGCTGGAAATCGGCCCCGGGGCTGGTTTTGTTACAGAAAATATAGTTAATAAAGCCAAAAAAGTTTATGCAGTGGAAATTGATGAGGATGCAATTGAGGCGCTTGCTCACATAAGGACAAATAGATTTCACCTTATACATAACGATATATTAAAAACTAATCTTAAAGATTTGGAAGATACTACTTTTAAGGTTGTAGCTAATATCCCTTATTACATAACAAGCCCGATATTAGCACACTTGCTTGGTGAAATTGATGACCTTGAGAACGAAAACAGAAAAAGAATCTCTGAAATAATTCTTATGGTACAGTGGGAAGTTGCTCAAAGGCTAGTTGCTAATGAATCCTCTCCCTCAAAACAATACGGACTTTTGTCGATACTCACACAGTTTAATGCTGATGTAGAGCTGATACAAAAGGTATCACGACGTTCTTTTTATCCTGCGCCAAAGGTCGACTCGGCTCTTGTCCGTTTAAAAATTAACCCGCGTCCAATAGTGAGCGTGAAAGATTATACATTTTTAAAACGTGTTGTTAAAGCTTGTTTCGCTACGCGACGGAAAAATATAAAAAATTCGCTTATAAATGCTGGCTTTAATAAAGAAGCTGTTCAAAAATCTCTGGCTGCGCTGAAGATTGAAGAGAATACACGTGGTGAAACTCTTTCTATACAAGAGTTCGCAAAACTTTCTGAACAATTAAAAATAATGGATATTAAAAATGAAAACAATTAAACTTGCGGCACCTGCCAAAATAAACTTAACTTTAGAAGTTCTAGATAAAAGACCTGACGGATATCACAATATAAAGAGTATTATGCAGGCAATCAGTCTTTATGACTATTTAACAATCTCTGTGCGCGATGCACAGGCTAATATTATAAAACTTTCTGGTGCCAGTAATGAAATTCCTTATGATGAAAAAAATCTGGTTTACAAGGCTGCTGAAAGATTTTTAAATAAATCAGGCATAACAGCTAAAGAAATTAGCATATATATAGAAAAAAATATACCTGTAGAAGCTGGACTCGCCGGAGGAAGTACAGACGCTGCAGCAACATTTTATGGATTGAACAAACTTTTTGACGGTATTCTTAATGATGTTGAAATAGAAGAACTCTGTGCTTCTATTGGGTCTGATTTGAATTTTTGCCTGCACGGAGGCACAGCACTATGTACTGGCCGCGGCGAGAACGTTAAAAGAATATCAACATACGGTAGCTATGTTACTTTAATAAAGCCGATTGGCTTTGGTATCTCTGCTAAAGAAGCATATTCAAAGCTTGCAGAGATTCATAGAGTAGAGAGCACAAACTTTACAGAGAAGATGGTTGAGAATTTTAACGCAAAATTTTTATATAACAGTCTTGAGCTTTCATTGTTGAATGATTACTCTGAGCTCTCGGAGATAAAAGAAAAGCTGCCAGAGGCAATGATGAGCGGCTCTGGACCTACATATTTTATTCTGGAAAGGTATTGTCCTGTTGGGTTTGATGAAGATAAATTCATTGTTATTGAGGATTTACAATTTATACCTGATGGAATAAAAATTATTAACTAATGTAAAGAATTTATGTATTAACTATCAAGTTTACCTGAAAAAATCCGATAACTAATTTGGAAGTCAAAATCTTTCAAAAATACAGGGACTGATTATTCATAAAAAGAAAAGTCGTCAAAGAAAAACAAAGGAGATTTTTCATGCAGGTAAACAGATTAAGTTTGGGATTTCAAGAAGCGTTAAAATCGGCTACGAACTTCAATACAGCAAGAAGTGAAACACTTTTTGATGAAGAAAAATACGGTGCATCAAAAGAAGATGGTGAAGAAATCGATTTTTCTACATTGAATATTGATGATTTAAATATTACAGAAGATCAGATAGCAAATTTCTTTGAAATGTTTAAAGATGAAGTAATAGCTGTATTTGGCAGTAATTTGCCATTTATGAATCCACAAAATAACAAAAATACAAATGATACACAAAATAATCAGCCGCTGGATGATACCCCTGTACCTGTGGAAGGTCAACAATCTACAAAAGTTTTTACTGCATAGAAATATTTTTGTATATAATAAAATCCCCGCTTATTAAGCGGGGATTTTTGTTCGATATTTAAATTACATAGAATAAGTAATCAATGCTTTTACAGAACGTGCAGTATCTTTTATATCCTGCTTCTGGTCTTCTGTGTTCATTGTTTCTTCTAAAATTTTCAAAACTTCTGTTTTGTCATTTAAAGAAAGAATTTCGTTAATAGAGCTCATTGCAACTCTTGCGCTCAAATCATTAATGCCCTTGCCACTTTTAGCAACAACAATCTTTAAAGAATCTGGAGTATTCTTTTTAATGAGTGCATGAGCTGTTTTTTCTCTTATTTCATCTATTTCTGAATTTGTGCCGATTTCTTCAAGAACAGAAATTGATTTTGGGTCTTCATGTCTTGATAAAGCTTCTATAATGTTGTCGATTTTGTTTATTGTTTTCATTCTGCAACCTACGCTTTCACAATTTCATTTTTATAATCTGCTTCACAAGTTTTTAGCATTGTAGATAAGTCATCTACAGGTTGTTTTAACAGATTGTTTACACTGTACTGGTTGTTGAATTTTGAAGATATTGAGTCAGCTAATGTTCTGAAATCGAGTGTAATCTCAGTATTTTTAGCTTTTTCCCAAGAACTTGCTATTGAATCTTTTACCTGACGGCCAAAAGAAATAATAGAATTGAGTCTTGAACGGAAGGCTTCATTGAATGAATTTATACCTCCAACAAAAGCGCTGGCAACCATTTTGGATTTACCGCTGACAGCTGCAAACGGATTTGTGCTTGTGTTGTTAGATTCTTTTGTTTTAGATGATTCAAATACATCTGATGTTAAAACATTACCCTTGAAATTAATTCCAAAAGGGTTTGAGTGAACTTCCTGTCTTTCTTCTTTAGAAAGCGGCTTGTTGAATAGTGAAAAATTTGTGTTGGTGATTTTCATCTTTTACTGTGCCTTCCTTATTTAATTGATACTCATTAATCTTTTTTTAATTAGAATACTCTATTAAATTACCATTATAAGGAGACTACATAATCATCTTTATGGAGGATTTATTACATATTTGTATACAACTTTAGTATAAAACTAGCCAGCACTTAATCCTGCACACAAGCTTATACACTGGGCTGTCATGCCTTTTGCGTCATCTGAAGCAAGATATTTTACAAATTTAGCAATCTCGTCCGGTTGAATGAATCTTTTTTGAGGAATCATATCGATTTCTTCTTCATAGCTGAAATCACTCTGTAAAACTGCATCCTGCGCAAGCTCTGTCTGTACCCACCCCGGATTAACTGTATTCACTGTGATATTATACTCTGCTAGTTCTAGTGCAAGAGCTTTTGTTAACCCTGTAAAGGCTGATTTTGTCATAGAGTATAGGGACGCATTTGCTTCGCCGACTACTCCGCTTATTGAGCCTATGTTGATAATTCTTCCCCATTTATTTTCTTTCATATATTTGACAGAATATTTGCTTAACAGGTAAGGAACTTTTATATTAAGGTTTATTAATCGTTCAATATCTTTATCTTCTGTTTTTTCAACCGGTGAATATATGTAATCACCGGCGTTATTTACAAGAATATCCAGACGGCCTGCTGATTTTACAATGTCATCTATTATTTTTTTGCAAGCACCTTCTTCTGTCAAATCAAGAGCAAAATATCCAGATGCGTTTATTTCTTCTGCTGTTTTTTTTAAAAGTTCGTCATTTCTTGCACAAATAAAAACATTATAGCCGTCAATACTGAATGCTTGTGCAATTGATTTACCTATCCCTTTTGATGAGCCTGTAACGAGGATTGTTTTATTCTCTGGATTTATCATAATTGTATTCCGTTAGAATTTGTACTATCGATTCCATAATCAAAGAAATTATTTCTTTTCTCTGGTCGTCATTTAAATTTTTTATTATCTCTATTGCGGAATGCAGTGAAAGATTTTTGTCATACCAGCGTTTGTACTCTGTAATTTTATTATCATTGAGGTGGGAGAGTTCCCCATCTGTATTTGCTTTTATTTCAGAGAGTATAATCTGGATTAAATCCTGTGCGATTTCATCCCTTACGTCTTCATTTAAGGATTCTAAAAAAGACATAAGGCTACTCAAATCAGGATCTTTATCATACCAGCGCACATACTTCATTTGTTTATAATCCGATAATATATAATTAAAACATTTATAAAATAGCATATTTTTTTTTAATCGTAAAGTTTTATGCTGCTAAAACAATTATCTGGAGTATATTTCAAAATAAAAAATCACCCGCAAGATAGCTTTACATATTGCGGGTGATTTTAGTTTTTTATTAAATTCTATTTTATGTCAATTTTTTTATAATTAATAACTTTTGCTGCGCAGTCAGCACCAGTAGAGTTCTTTTTACAGGAGGCTGAGTTGTTGTCATTACCAGCCGGCAATACACCTACACCTTTGATTAAAAGGAAGAAATATATGTCGCGTCCAATTACATTAGGACCTTTTTCTCCGTTTACGTCAACCAAAAAACGTCCCATACAATTTGTTAAATGTTTATCAGATGGGCTTGGATTTCCGTCTGCTATACCTTTGTTATCACAACCACCTGTGGCATAATTAATACACATACCATCTGTTGTAATCATTGTGTATCCTGTTGTAGATGAAGCTGTTGAGCCATTAAGGTATTTCATTTCTTCGTCATAGCATTTTGCAGTTGAGGAACCATCCACTTTTACAGTATTAAATTGAGCAACAAAACCTTCTTTATAGTTTCCACTCTTTCCCTTCCATAATATGTCACTGCTATTCCATTTTGTACCAAATCCTACAGGCCCGTAAGATTCTTTCATTAGATTAATCCCCTGAGAGATTATAGAATAAGCTTTTAAACAGCCTGTTGCAAGTTCGCTGTTGTTTGTATTCTGGTTAATAGAAGGTATTGTTAATGCAGCTATAACACCAATTATCATGAGTGTTGTAAGAAGTTCTCCCAACGTGAATGCTTTTATTCTTTTTAGATTCATTTTTTCCTCAATTCTTTTCCGTAACTATTTTTATTGCATTATACGCTATTTTTGTGAGTTTTTCAATTTCTTCATTTTTTATAATATATGGAGGCATAAAGTAAATTACATTACCTATCGGCCGAAGCAGTGCACCGTTTTTTAATGCCTCTTTAAAAACATTATGCCCGATTCTATCTTCAAACTGGTACGGCTCCTTTGTTTCTTTATTTTTTACCAGCTCCAGGGCTCCTATCATTCCGGTTTGTCTGATATCTCCGACATGTGCAAGATCCCTAAATTTTTCTAAGCACTGTTTTAATTTTGTTATCTTCGGTTTTAAATTTTCTATAATATTTTCTTGTTCCATTATTTTTAAGTTTTCAACAGCGACCGCACATGCTATCGGGTTCCCTGTAAAACTGTGACCGTGGTAAAACGTTTTTAATGTGGAAAAATCATCATAAAAAGCGTTGTATATTTTATCCGTAGTAATAGTCGCAGCCAATGGTATGTAGCCTGCTGTAATGCCTTTGGCAACACAAAATATATCAGGTTTTATGTTTGCATATTCAAAAGCAAAATATTTTCCGGTTCTTCCAAATGCCATCGCAACTTCATCGTCAATAAGCAATATATCGTATCTGTCGCATAATTCTCTCACCTTTGTAAGATATTGCGGCGGATACATTCTCATTCCTGCTGCACCCTGCACCAGTGGCTCTACAATCATTGCCGCAATTTCATTATGTCTGTGTTTAAAAAGACTCTCCACTTCTGCAATACAGTCAATAGAACATTTGCATTGCTCTTTGTTTTGGGGGCATCTGTAACAATATGGAGCTGAAACCTTTAATGTTTCAAATACAAGAGGATTAAATATTTTTTTATAAATATCTATACCACCTACTGAAACAGAACCAAGAGTGTCTCCGTGATATGATTCTGTCATTGAGACAAAATATTTTTTTTCGGGTTTTCCTTTTTGATACCAGTATTGATAAGCCATTTTTAGAGCAACTTCTACAGCTGTTGAGCCGTCGTCAGAATAAAAAACTTTTGAAAATGGTTCACCTGAAAGTTTAATAAGTCTTTCTGCGAGTTCTATTGCTGGAATATGTGTAAAATCAGCTAAAAGAACATGCTCTATTTTTTCTGCCTGTTGTGTTAGAACTTTATTGAGTTTTTCATTTGAATGCCCGAGGGTATTCACCCACCAGGAGGAAACTCCGTCAATATATTTATTTCCATCAATATCATACAGGTATATACCTTCTCCCCGTTCTATCAATACTGGCTTGAAGTCACTATCCTCGTATTGTTTCATCTGGGTATCCGGATGCCAGACATATTTTAGATCTTTTTGAATCCATTCTTCTTTTGTTGTCATATTATTCTTTCTTTTGCTAAGTTTGCTAAAATAAAAGAACCCCTGTTTTCGGGGTTCTTTTATTGCTAAAAATGAACTATACTACGAGCCCGCCGTCAACGCCTATTACCTGCCCTGTAATGTAGGGGGCATCTTCAGCAAGAAATTTTACTGCTTTGGCTATATCTTCAGGCTGTCCGAGGCGTTTTAATGGGATATGCTCGGCAATTTTTTCTGTATCTAAATCTTTTGTCATATCAGTTTGAATAAATCCAGGAGCAACTGCGTTAACTCTGATATTACGTGAACCCAGTTCTTTTGCAAGAGATTTTGTAAAACCGATTAAACCGGCTTTTGCTGCAGAATAATTAGCCTGACCTGCATTGCCCATAACGCCTACTATGCTTGACATATTGATGATGCAGCCGCTTCTTTGTTTAATCATTGTTTTGATGGCGGGGCTTGTCATATAAAACGCACTGCTGAGGTTTGTGTTGATAACAGCTTCCCAGTTTTCTGCGCTCATTCGCATAAACAAACCGTCACGTGTGATACCTGCGTTGTTAACAAGCACATCAAGCTTTCCGAAGTCAGAAAGAACTTCTTCAACAGCTTTTGAGCAGGCTTCTTTATCAGAAACATCGAATTTGTATGCTTTTGCCATTACTCCAAGGTCTTTTAACTCTGCTACAGTCTTGTTAGCGGCTTCTTCGTTTCCGGCATAACTAACAGCAACATCATAACCTGCTTTGGCAAGTTCTATAGCACATGCTTTTCCTATACCACGTGACGCACCTGTAACCAATGCTACTTTTTTATCTTCTGACATATAATTTCTCCTTATTTAACGGTAACTAATGAGTTTAAAGATTCTGCTGTAATTTTTAATGATTCCTCATCATAAATATTAAGAATATTTAATGACGGATTAATCTTTTTGCACAAACCTGCTAAAACCTTGCCGGGGCCGATTTCAACAATTGTGTCCACTCCTTCTTGAACCATTTTTTCAATTGTTTGTGTCCACATTACAGAAGAATAAATCTGTGCCGTCATTTTTGATTTAAATCTTATAGCGCTTGTTGTAGGTTCTGCGTCAACATTTGTGAATACAGGAATTTGTGCATCTTTGATATCACAGTCGTCCAATATCTCAGAAAATTTAACGCTTGCAGCGTTCATCAAAGCAGAGTGAAAACCTCCAGAAACAGGAAGTGGTATAACTCTTTTTGCTCCAGCTTCTTTTAAAGCTTCATTGGCTTTTTCTACTGCCTGTGCTTCACCGGTAATAACGATTTGCGCGGGAGAGTTGTAGTTTGCAACAGACACAATGCCGTCGATTCTGCTTATAATATCAACAATTTTTTCTTTATCCATACCGATTACCGCGGTCATTGCTCCTCTAGTAGCTTCTGCTGCATTGTTCATTTCAGTAGCGCGTTTGTCTATTAATTTCATTGCAGTTGCAAAATCAACAACTCCTGCAGCGTAATATGCTCCATATTCGCCAAGAGAGTGACCGGCTACGTAATCAGGTTTTATATCTGTCTTTTCTCGTAAAGCTTCCAACGCTGCAATGGAGGTTACAAGTATTGCCGGCTGAGTATTGATTGTTTGTTTTAAATCTTCTTCAGGGCCTTCAAAACACATTTTTGAAATGTTTCTGCCAAGAACTTCGTCAGCTTTTTCAAAAATTTCTTTTGCGGCTGAACTGCAGTCATACAATGATTTTCCCATACCTACGGACTGTGAGCCCTGACCGGGGAATACGAATGCAACTTTTCCCATCTTATATATGTCTCCTTAATTTTTATTTTTTTGCTGTTTTTTTATCCATATTGGTATTTTTAAGAAAAATAAACCCTGCGGACAAACCTAACAGTCCTATTATCACTGCAAATATTATATCTAACATTTTTTATTTGTCCTCCTCTCCATATAAAATACCATTAACCTCTCTTATTGTATTACTCAAATTAGCAATAAACAAAAGAATATAGAAACAACCCAATATCAATAATATGTATTTTAAAACACTTGCTTCAACAAAAAGAAGCCCAACTGTTCCCCCTATCAATACAATTAATGTATTTGTAAGCACTGTTCTTAATTGAATAAGATTGTTAACTTTTAGTTCTGTTTTTTTATCCATATTGAGCCTTTACTATGCAATGCCTTCTCTAAGCCTTACAATTACTGTTCCCCAGGTTAAACCTGCGCCGAAACCGCTTAATATTGCTTTGCATGGCAATTTTATTTTTCCTTCTTCGATACCTTCGGCCATCGCTATAGGAATAGATGCAGCTGATGTATTACCGTATTTTTGAAGGTTAACGATAATTTTGTCATCGCTGTAGTTCAATCTTGATGCCATTGCTTCAATAATTCTGTAGTTAGCCTGATGCGGAATCAAGTAATCAACATCATCAGGAGTCAAGCCTGCTTTTTCTAAACAATTGCTGATAGATTCAGGCATGGTTGTAACAACAAACTTGTAGACCTCTCTGCCCTGCATAACAATTTTTTGTTTTTGAGGGGCGCAGGGCTCAACAAGCGGGCAATTTTCCCCGTTCATCGGCATCTTAATAAAGTCGCCGTCTTTTCCGTTTGAATGCATGTCCATTGCAATGATGTCGTCCACTCCATCTATGGATTCTTTCATAACAAGTGCGCCTGCTCCGTCACCGAATAGTACACAGCTTGTTCTGTCATACCAGTCAATAAATTTAGAGTTTGCATCGGTTGCAACAAGCAGTACATTCTTGTAAATT
This sequence comes from Candidatus Gastranaerophilales bacterium, assembly GCA_944325565.1. Lineage (GTDB taxonomy): Bacteria > Cyanobacteriota > Vampirovibrionia > Gastranaerophilales > Gastranaerophilaceae > Limenecus. The sequence continues at coordinate 3,226 of CALVAT010000003.1, read as the reverse complement.
CCTGATGAAATAAAGGCTTTTGCAATATTCATTGCATAAATCATGCCTGTGCAAGCCGCTGTAATATCATAAGCTGCTGCTTTGTCTGCGCCTATTGCAGCCTGAATTTCGCAAGCAGTAGAAGGATAAGGATGCGCAGGAACCGAAGCTGCTGCAATAATCATGTCGATATCCATCGGATCCATTTTTGCTTTTTCCAGAGCATTTTTTGCAGCTTTAATACCGAGAGTTACTGCATTTTCTTCACCGGAAACAACTCGGCGCTCTTTAATGCCTGTTCTTGTTGTAATCCACTCATCACTTGTATCAACAAGTTTTGTTAAATCGTCGTTTGTTATTACTGTATCCGGTACGCCGTAACCTACGCCTGCAATCATTACAGGAATTAAATTTAATGACATAAAAACTATCCCTCGTAAAATTCTGATATTTTTTTGTTTACTTCCGATTCAACAGCTTCTTTTGCTACTCTTACCGCATTTTTTATCGCATAGGCCATGCTTCTTCCGTGAGAGATAACTGTTATTCCCTTAACGCCTAAAAGCAAAGCGCCGCCGAATTCTTCGTAATTAACTCTTTTGAAAATTCTTTTCATTGCCGATTTAGCCAGCAATCCGATTACCATTGATATAGGGTCGCGTTTAAACTCCTGCATTATCATCTTAAACAGCATTGACGAAGCCCCCTCAATGCTTTTTAAAGCAACGTTTCCTACAAAACCATCGCAAACAACAACATCGCAATCGCCTAAGAAAATTTCTTTGCCCTCAACGTTACCGATAAAATTCAATCCGTCTTTGTTTTCTTCTAGCAATTTATAAGCAGCCTGGGCTAACTCGTTACCTTTGCCGGCTTCTTCACCGATATTCAAAACACCTATTCTCGGATTTTCACTGCCAAGAACATTTTTAGAAAAAGCTGACCCCATAATAGCAAACTGATAAAGCATCTCTGGAGTACAATTACTGTTTGCGCCTGAATCAATAAGAACAACCGGCTTTTTCATAGTCGGTAATGTTGTTGCAATAGCCGGTCTTTCAATCCCAGGTAAACGACCTAAGCCGAATAAACTTGATGCCATTGCTGCTCCTGTTGAGCCAGCTGCAACAACTGCCTGAGAACTACCTGTTGCGACCGCTTTTACCGCAAGAACAATTGAAGAATCTTTTTTCTTTCTTATTGCCTGTCCAGGAGCCTCTCCCATTTCAATAACTTCAGAAGCTGGTGTTATTTTTATGTCGAGTTTGTCAACATCAACTACAATCTTTTGTTTGGGAGCATTAATATTATTTGTTTTGATGCCGTTTTGTTTTACGTCATTGATAACTCTTTGAATCTCGTCTTCTTTCCCGACAAGCTCAATTGCGACATTATAATCCGAGGCAGCCCACAGAGCACCCTTGACTATTTCATCAGGTGCATTATCTCCGCCCATTGCATCAATAGCTATTCTTGTCATATAAAACTCTTCTCCCTACAAACTTCCGACTCAGACATTTTAGTTTATGAATACAACCGCTGTATAAACGCTGTTACACAGCGGTTTTGATTTCATATTATTCTTCAGAAGGTTTTTCTTCTGTAGTTTCTTCAGCCTTAACTTCAGTTGTTTCTTCCGCTTTTACTTCTTCAACTTTAGTTTCTTCTGCTTTAACATCTTGCGCAACTTCTGCTTTTTTAGTTTTCTTAGCAGGAGCTTTTTTAGTTGTTTTTTTCGGAGCAGCAACTGCTGCATCTTCAACAAAGCCTTCTGCTTTTCTTGAAACAACTTTTCCTTTATATTGTCCGCAAGCTGTGCAAACAGTATGAGTCAAAACTAATTCGCCGCAGTTAGGGCAAGTAGTAGTTTCTGGTACTGTTGCTTTCCAGTTTGATCTTCTGTGTCCCTGTGCCGAAGCACCTGTTCTTTTCTTTGGTACTGCCATTTCTATTTTCCTTCTTTTTTTATCTTTAAATTTTTAAATACTTCCAAACGGGGATCTGAAATTTCCTTTTTTAAATATTTTTCCATTTCAGGGCTTCCATTACAATTTATATCACAAACAGACGGATTTGGAAGGTTTAATGTTACAGATTGATAAATTAAATCGTCAACATCAATGTAATCCTGACCGTAAAGTTCTGTGATAAAATCGCCGTCTTTGAGTTCAATTTCCTGTCCGGAATGCGCTTCTTTGGCGGATTTTGCGCTTCCGAGAATATAAGTTTCGTCCACATCAACTTCTATTTTTTTTACAAAATCTTTTAAACATCTGTCGCAAACAAGCTTAACATTTGCAACAATTTGTCCTGTAACCTGAATATACGAACCGAATGCACTAAAAATTAATTCTGCAGAAACTACGCCCTCTGTTAAAAGGTCTTTTACTGTGTTTTCAAAGTTGATTTTAAGTGAATGGTCTTTAGAATTTTTTATGTCATCAATAGAAATATTCATAGTTTTCTTATTGTATTTTAGACAAAAACTGTTGTCAAAATTTTATAACACAGAAAGCTGAATACTCAGATTATTAATCTTAGCGAGAGTAAAGAGAAAATCATCGTTTGAAACATTTTGTATTGACTGTGGTATGTAAATTTCTTTATATTTTTGAACTGCATACCGGTCAGTCATACCGGAAATGTAATCACATACGGTCCTTTTTATTTCTTCTTCATTCTGGTTAGGGAGTTTTTGTTTTAACAAAGCTTCATAATGATTAAACAATCCGTATACAATACCCTGAACTTTTGATTCTTCCTTTTTAGCCACAGGGTTTGTATAAACATTTTTAAACATCCAGGTTCTTAGTTTGTCAATATGATAGAAGGCATCTTCAGACATGCATATATGGTCTTTGCCGATTGAATTTTGTACAATATCAAGCACCATTTTAGTAATACGTTCGCTTCTGTCTAAAGAAAAGTACTGTATGCAATCTTGAGGCAAATCGCTTTCTTTAATAATACCCGCTCTCATTGCGTCATCGATATCGTGGTTTATGTATGCAATTTTATCTGATAATTTTACAATTTTTCCTTCTAGCGTAAAAGCTTTGCTCTCTTTTTTCAAAGAACCTGAGTGATACAAAATACCATCAAGGGTTTCTTGAGTAAGGTTCAGATCCTCAATGATTGTGGCCACTCTAACTGAGTGTTCGGCATGTCGAAAGCCAGAATCCATTATTTCGTTAAGAACATCTTCTCCGCTGTGTCCGAATGGAGTATGTCCCAAATCATGCCCGAG
>CALVAT010000002.1 GCA_944325565.1 Candidatus Gastranaerophilales bacterium | reverse complement strand
GCTTCGAACCGCAAATTTTCTTCGAAAATTCGGGGTTCTTCCCTCTCAAAAAATATGACATTTAGTCATATTTTTTTTCGGCAGAGTCTCCGGGCCCAAAATTAAAAGACTTCCTTCGGGAAGTTTTTTTATGGGATTCGAACCGCAAATTTTCTTCGAAAATTCGGGGTTCTTTCCTCTCAAAAAATATGACATTTAGTCATATTTTTTTCGGCAGAGTCTCCGGGCCCAATTATTAAAACCAGTCTAGGACTGGTTTTTTAATGCCAGTTTTTTTAATCGCATCTTTGGGATTTTTACTGTGTATAATTTGTGGGTATTTTTTTAGATTTCTAATAAAGTATATAGAATTAATTCAAAAAATAATTTAAACTATAAATAATAGTTATCAAGGAGCTTATTTATGGATAGATTTAAATTTATATGGCTGTACGTGGTTGCAATTATTGCTTCTCTCGGCGGATTGTTATCTGGATACGATACTGGTGTAATATCGGGGGCACTTTTGTTTATTAACGAAACCTGGGATTTGTCTGATTCGCTTCAGGGCATAGTTGTAAGTTCTGTGTTAATTGGTGCTGTAATAGGTGCGGCAACGAATGGAATACTTGCTGATATATTTGGCAGAAAAAAGGTAATTATTGCAACGGCTCTTATATTTATAATTGGCTCTATTTTATGCGGATTTGCTCCTAATGTTTACGTATTGATAATTTCAAGAATTTTTGTCGGTCTTGCTGTAGGTATAGTAAATTTCGTTATACCTTTGTATTTGTCTGAAATTTCTCCTAAAGCGTTAAGAGGAACTCTTGTTTCTCTTTATCAATGGGCAATTACTGCTGGTATATTGTTCTCTTACTTTATAAATGCTGCATTTGCTCAGGCTGTGTTTAGCTGGAGATGGATGTTGCTGGCAGGGGTATTACCTGGGCTGGTATTATTCATTGGTATGTGCTTTATGAGTGATACACCAAGATGGCTTATTAGCAAAAATAACGATGACGAAGCTCAGCGCGTTCTAAGAAAAATTGAGCCGGATGTAGATGTTGAAGCAGAAATAAAGGAAATTAAACGAACTTTAAAATTAAATGAAAAAATCTCCGGTCAAAAATTTCGCTTTGAAAAATGGATGATTATGCCATTTGTCGTTGGTATTGGTATTATGTTTGCGCAGATTTGTACTGGTATAAATACAATAATATATTATGCTCCTACTATATTTAAGGTCGCAGGGTTTGATTCGAATTTGAATGCAATATATGCTACAACTGGTATCGGTGTTGTAAACTTTTTAATGACAATTGTTGCTATATTCTTTACGGATAGACTAGGAAGAAAACCTCTGTTGTATTTCGGATTAACCGGAGTTATGCTTAGCTTAATGGCGTTGGGGTGTGCTTTTGCTTTTGAGGGTGCTCTTGGAGCTAATTTAAAATATGTTGCTGTGGGTAGTCTTGTGACATACATAATTTGTTTTGCAATGAGCCTCGGGCCGATTGGTTGGATAATTGTTTCAGAGGTATTTCCTTTAAAAATAAGAGGGATAGCAATGAGTATTTGTACTGTGGCAAACTTTGCTTTTAATTTCTTTGTTGTCGGCAGTTTCCCTTTGCTCATTCATAATATTGGCGGTGCCTACACCTTCTGGGGCTTTGCCATTGTATCCTTTTTGTGTATTTTATTTGTTTATTTCTTTGTTCCAGAAACAAAGGGAATATCACTTGAGCAAATTGAATCAAATTGGATTCACGGTGTTAATCCGAGAGAATTTAACAAATAGCAGTAATATTGTAAATATATATTACAATATATTTGTTTTTTGAAATTTTATTATTAAAAATTACTTTATATATAAGACAGTTAAAAATACTGACTTAATGTTCATTTAGAATGGAAAGGGGCGACGAGCCCCTTTCCATTTTTTGTATGTAACATTTTTTTAATTCTATATCAAATCACCGGCAAATTATTTTATGTTTATTCTTAATGCAATTAGAACAAAATTTGAAGAGGGATAAATATGTTTAATATAAGCTTTGGCTCAACTTACAGAATACCTATAACTCAGGCAGGGGTTAACAATGCTAAAAAGGAAAAATTAAGAGCACTTGTTGAATCTTATCCAAATGGCAGTATAGGTAAAAGCAAAACCGGTTATGCCAGAGTATCTGTTCCTCAGGAAATGGACAATCAGTTTGAAAGTAAATTAAAAGGCATTGGATATAGAGTATTCCAAAAATTTGATGTACATGATATGTCAAAAGAAGATTTCGATATTTTTATCAAAGAAAAATTGGATACACGAGATTATCAACAAAAAGGCAAGAAAAAGAAAAAAATGCCACGTGATGTAAAGGAGCAAAGACGTTTTGAACGACGTTATACACCTCCAGTTAAGAATGTTGAAAATAAAGAAGATATTAATATACATGATGATATTGTTGTTAACTCTGAGCCTAGAATTTCTCATTTTCATAAACCGGATAGCCCTGCCAGAAACGATAATATCGACAAAGACAAAATTGCCAGTATAAAACAAACAAAAGAGTATTTGAGAATAAAAGATACCTATGGAGAAGAATTCGCAGACGCATTGTATTTTGGTATCATTGAATAAGAACCTTATCCAATCATTTCTGTCTTCTTTCCACCTGCAAGGTAAAGATTTTCAAGTTCTGATTTTTTGCCTGTAGCGCTTGAGCTTGCTTTGCTAAGAATATTTAATGTATCATCCTTTAAGTTGAATATTTTACTTTGTCTTGTTATTTTCATAGCTTCTGTTGGTGAATAATTTTGCAAAGCTTCGAGCATAACTTCTGTACTTGTTGTATCAGTACATAGTTTAACGATATCTGCAATTTCATTTACGCTCAATGAGCCGCCGGCTTTTTTAATTTTTGTTATTAAGTATGGATCTTCGACAAGTGCGTTAATTATTACTTGATTACCGTTATATTGTTTCATTAAATCTATAAAGGCTGGATCCTTTTCAATGGCGCTCAGCACTTTTTCTGCAGATGTACCGAATTTTTTGGTTAATTCTCGCAGTACTTCTTTTCTTTCATAAGTTTGCCCGTTAATCACTGTTGCTTCTTGGATTACTTTTTGTGTATCAATTGAAGCTGATTCTGATACATTGTTTTGTTCAAGTATATTGTATCTTAATCTATTATATGTATTTGTACTTTTTTCTATAGGGGCTGTAACTGTTTTTTGTTTGTTGAATGAAGTTTCTTCTTGTGAAATTTCAGCATTGGCTGTAGTTCTTATTTTATGTGTATTTGTGTTTTCTGCAATATTTTCATAGCCTTTGCATGTGTTCTCTTGTTTTTTAGAGTTTTCTTTTGCCAATTTATTTACTGCTTCTTTAATTTGTTCACTGGTTTTATTCGTGTTTTTAAGTGTATTAATTATAGATTTCTTTATTTCGGGGCGTTCAGTTGCTGTATGTGTAATACTTAATACATCATCTCCATTAACGTGATTGTATCTGGAAATTTCTTTTACATTATTGTTATAGCTGTTACAAAAGGCTTCTGTTTTGTTTTTCAAATAATTTGATTCATTAGAAACACTTTGAGCGCTAAATCTGTCTTTGCCATTTTGGTCTTTTGCTGTAACCAATGTTTCTATTGCAGCAGCCATGTGATGGTTTTGGGCAAGGTTGGATGTAGTATTGATTAAATACTCATCTGTCATATCAGATTTGAGTGCAACTTTAAACATTGTAGTTTTTACTTCTTTATTTTTTATCATTTTTTCATCAACATTGATAATTGTTGAACCTTTGTATTTAATGTTGCCTTTTGTATCTTGAATAGCCTCTAATTCGGCTGCATTTGCTGTAAATTCATCCGCATCGTCAATGTTATTAACAATAATAGTTCTTGCTTTAAGTACATCTTGTTCAGTATAAAGTTTAGAACCATCTTTGTTTTCTTTAACGACAAAGTGCATAACATTTTCTTTAGTTTCCGGTTGTTTTGTCATTGTATCGGATATATCAACAACTGTTGTTGATGAAAAGTCCTGTCTTTCTGTTCTGACTTCGTTCATATTTTTGCCTAACTTGTCTGCATAGTAAACAGTTTCACTTTTGGCAAGTTCATAGGCTTCACCTAAACCATCTGTAAAAGCAGTTTTGATTACGTTACCTACTCTTTTAAAAAAGTTTTTTGGCTTGTATTCTTTAACATTTTTCATTGCAGTAAGAATATCTGCTGCTTTAAGTGCTGAATTCTCTTTGATTAAATTTAAGAACGACTTTAACTCTTTTTTATCAGTTAATATTAATTTTAATTCATTAATTTCTTTTTCAGTGAATTTTATGCCAAGCTCGCTGATTACACCAATTGGATTCTTTGTATATTTCTTTGTAAGCTCGCTTATATCAATATTTTCAAAATTGTTAACAGAATCTTCTTGTTGTGCTGGAGTTTTCCATATTTTTATTGAACTTGTTTCAGAATTAGGCAATACTGTATTATCTGTAACAGAAGTTGTGTCATTTGCCTGAGTTACAGTTGCTGGTATTATCCGTAATTTTAAACTATCTTGCTCGTTGCTCATTAATAAGTCCCCAATAATGGTATAAAAGTCCAGTTCTTATATATATATAAAGTTATTCTATTTTCTAATATTGCTATATTTTGTTTATTTGTAACAAAATATTAAGCACTATGATTCTTATATAGTGCTTAATTTAAGTTATAGTATATAAGATGTTATAGAAATCTTTGAGCCTGTGCCTCTGCAAAATCTGCCTGTCTTAAAATTGCGTCTATTTGTGCAGTATGGTTAATTGTTGGTGTTATTGTATTTTCAACACCTAGTATAGGATTGGGGATATAGCTTCTTGTAATACCTGCATCTTGTTCTGGCGTTCTCATTGTTGTGGCAGCCTGTGCAGGTGAAGATATTGATTGTGCACCAGCTGGATTATTATATTTGTTATTTAACTGTTGATATAGGCTTCCAGGTTGTGCAGGTTGTTGATATGTCTGCGGCTGCTGTGCTTGTGGAGCTGGAGATGATTGCGTTTGTTCCGGCTGTAATGGTTTACCGTCTTGTACTTGAGCTGCACTTTGTTCTTCCATCTGTTTTTGTTTCTCAAGAGTTTTTGTTGGTTTACCGAAAATTGCGTAAGATGCTTTCTTTGCAATTCCTGAGAATACAGGTATAATTGCAGCCATAAGTAGTGCTACCCTGCCTGCGTAACCAAAACCAATTTTTAGTCCATAAGGTATTTTGGCCATATTCGTAGCAAATTTACTTGTTTTGAGCGGTTTTATTGTTTCTTTAATACGTCCGTAATTAATGAGATTGCCGATTGCTTTAATAGGTTTTTGATACCATTTTATTGGAGTATTGCCTGCAGTTTTTGTCTTTTTCGAAACATCTTTTAATTTATCTATTATATTTAGTTGTCTTGCGTATTCTGCATGATTACCTGCTTTGGCTGCTTGATTAGCCTTTTCTATTGCTTCATGAAGTTTTTGAACATTTTCTTTTGACATGCCTATATGTTTTAAACCTGCAAGATGGTTTACAATGCGCATTTGTATGCCCATAGTGGCGAGGAATGCCATAAGTTCAGCAAATGAAGCCATAAAGGTAGAGAATTTTTCACCTTTTTCTGCTTTAGAGGCTTCATTAACGGATTGAGCAATCATTAAGGCCTGTATTAAAACTTGTCCTTTGCCAGAAAACATGCCGTTTGTAAGACATTCTATACCTCTCATAAGGTATCCTGCAGTCTTTTGTCCAAGAGATTTGCCGGCAGTTTTGTAATTTTTAATTAATAAATCTTTGTTAAGAATTTCCTGCAAAGAAACTTTATTTTTAACAAGTCCAAATCCCCACCAGGGTCTTGATCCCATTACTGTTTTTAAATCGGCAGAGGAATTCTTTATTGTATTCATTATTTCATCATAATATTTGTATGATTCCTTGCCTGCTTTGTTCAAAATAGCATCAAATTCTTTAAATTCAGAGCCGTTTATTTTTTTATAATGTTTTTTATATTTATTCATTGTTTCAATTGCTCTGTTAGCCAGATGCCCTTTGGCACCTGCTGCTTGAGATTGAACCGTTGAACCACCGACTCCAGGTTTATTGAACAATGTACGCAAAATTTCTGATTTATTAGCGGTATTTTTTATACTGTTGCCAAAATTGTCAAGCTTATTAAGTATATTTTGAGCTTTAGGGTTAGATGCGTATTTATCAACGAATGTTTCTATTTTCTTAAAGAAAGTATCATCATAATTTTTTGTTTGGAGAGGATTATTAATAAAATTATTAATTGCCATCAAAGATGCAGAACTTATTCCGGCTGCAGCTAAAAATGTCAGCGGATTTTCGGGTGTGCTAGCGGCAGCACTAAGTAAAGGATTGTTTTGTACAACTCCATTATCCGCTATAGGTGAAGCAGCATTAGTTACTGCAGAAAAGTTTGGATTTTGTATTTGTCCGTTCTGCATTTGCTGATATTGTGGCAATTGCTGATATTGTGGATATTTTGCCGGATTGTACGATGAAATATTTTGTGACATTTCTAACCTGCATTTACCTATACTTATTATAATAAAAACTTTTAGGTGGAAAATCTTGTTAATATTTTTGTAAATGTAAAGATTTATAACAAAAATATCCGGCTATGTATATAATTAAGCCGGATATTTTTGTTGTATTTTATCTTGAAATTATTCAGCAGCTTCTTCTGTTTCTGTTGTTTCTTCAATTTCTGATTTAATAACTTCAGAAGCTGTAACAATAACAGGAAGTTCTGTTTTAACTTTAGAAGTCAATTTAATAAGCATTTTGAATTCGCCAATTTTGTTGATAGCGTGATCTAGGGAAATAACTTTTCTGTCTATAGAAGTGCCTAATTTGGCATTCAATTCTTCAGCCAATTTTTTAGTTGTGATTGTACCGAATAATTTGCCTGTTTCACCTGCTCTAGCAGAAAGTTCAAGTTTTTCGAGTTCTTCAATTTTCTTAGCGAGTTCAAGAGCTTCTTGGTGAAGTTTTTCTTGTTTAGCTTTTATTCTAGCAAGGTTTTGTTCTCTATTTTTCAAAGCACCTTCTGTAGCAACTTCAGCAAAGTTTTGCGGAAGTAAAAAGTTTCTTGCGTATCCGTCTTTAACATTTACTACGTCGCCGGCCTCACCAACGTTTTGTACGTCTTTTCTTAAAATAACTTGCATTTCTATTCTCCTTTAATAATTATTTTCGGTGATTTTAAAGATTTTAAAACTATCACATATAAATAAAATATGCGACATTAATAATCGTAATAAAAACATATTCAATTGTCACCTGTTTTTCGAGATTTTTTTTATTATTGTATAATTTTTGTAATGATTACTAAAAATAAAAAAATAGAATTACTTGCTCCTGCTAAAAATAAGGAATGCGCGTTGGCAGCAATAAATGCCGGTGCTGACGCTGTTTATATCGGCGCGCAGTATTTCAGTGCGCGAAAAAATGCTGGAAATTCTCTCGAGGATATTAAAGCGATTGTTGATTATGCACACAGATTCCTCGTTAAAATTTATGTTACAGTTAATACGATTTTATTTGATAATGAAATAAAAGCCGCACAAAATCTTATATGGAAATTATATGAGGCGGGCGTTGATGCAATAATCTTTCAGGATTTTTCTTTTTTTGAAATGGATTTACCCCCTATTGCGCTTCATGCAAGTACGCAATGCAACAATGATTCACTTGAGAAAATTCGTTTTCTTAAATCAATGAATGTGGAGAGAGTGGTATTACCACGTGAATTTTCATTAGAAGAAATAAAAAATATTACAGGTAATATCGATATAGATACAGAGGTCTTTATACACGGTGCATTGTGTGTCAGCTACAGTGGTCAGTGTTATTTTAGTAATTATATTGGGAAGAGAAGTGCCAATAGAGGTGACTGTGCACAGCCTTGCAGAAAATTATATACTGTTGTTGATGAAAATGAAAACATTGTTATAAAAAAGGGCTATTTACTTTCGATGAAAGACAATAACCTTTCCTCGCATATAAAAGAGCTGGTTGCTGCTGGTGTTACATCTTTAAAAATAGAAGGTAGGCTTAAAGATAAAGAATATGTTACGAATGTTGTTTCTTATTACAGAAAATTGATTGATTCAATATCTTTTGATTTAAAGCCTTCTGTCGGGGATATGGTGAGTGATTTTATTCCTGATGTCGATAAAACCTTTAATCGAGGATATACTGATTTTTATTTTAATGGGAAAAGAAAAAATTTCATAAATCCCGATACCCCGAAGTTTCTTGGGGAGAATACTGGAAAAGTAAGAACAATTAGGGGGAAAATAATTGTTTTTGAAAAAAGTTTTAAATTTAATGTTTCCGATAAAATTGCATATTTCAATAGTAGCTTTGAGCTGTCCGGAACAACTGTAACAAGAATTTTGACTCCAAATTCAATTGAAGTGCTTAATCCTTCAGGAATTTCCAGCGGTACAACAATATATAGAAATTTTGACGCTGCATTTTTTAAATCTATGGATTCAGCAAAATTTACAAGAAAAATTCCGTTAAAAATATATGCTGATAATACAAAAATTGTATTTAAATCTTTCGGTAACAATATTGTAGAATATAACTTTGATGAAAATTTCGAAATTGCCAAGAATATTGAAAAGGCAAAAGAAAATCTTATAAAACAACTTGCAAAGCTTGGAGAAAGTGAATTTTATTCTAAGCAAATTACTGTATGTAACAACTTCAATCTGTTTATTCCTATTTCTAAACTTAATGAGATTAGACGCAATTTAATATTGAATCTTCAGAAAGTTTCTAAGAATAACTATTTTTATAACAAACGTGACACAAGCGTTAATATTCAGCAGTATCCATATAAACAACTAGATTATACATTTAATGTTTCTAATGATATTGCAAGAGATTTTTATGAAAAATGCGGATGTACTGTCACAGAATACTCCCCTGAACATACAAAATGCAGCCATTCTATAAATCTTATGAAAACAAAACATTGTTTAAGACATTTTGCAGGTATTTGTCTTAAAAATAATGTTGAAAGTAAAAAATTGTATCTATGTGATTCGTATGGGGTAAAATATCCGTTAAGTTTTGATTGCAAAAATTGTGTTATGTATATAAAAAGTCCTGAGGACATAAAATAAACGGCGAACTCTATCAAAAGTCCGCCGTTATAGTTTTATTTGATATGTTTTATTCCTCGTCTTGAGATTCTGTTTCTTCAGATACTTCTTCAACCATATCTTCTGCGTCAATACCGTATTCTTCTTCTACGATTGGTTCTTCGTCAGTATCTTCAACAGGAACATCTGCAAAATCATCTTCATCTGCGTGGTGTTCTTCTTCATATTGAGCCTGATATGCAGCTTCTGCCTGTGCAGCCTGTGATTCATTTTTGATATCTATTTTCCATCCTGTCAGTTTGTGAGCCAATCTTACATTTTGACCTTCTCGGCCAATTGCAAGGCTAAGTTGGTCATCAGGTACAACAACTAGAGCTTCATGAGCATTTTCGTCATCTGCAAGTATGTCAACGGAAAGTATTCTTGCCGGAGAAAGTGCGTTAACAATGTATTCTACAGGATCTTCCGACCATCTTACGATATCGATTTTTTCGTTTTTAAGTTCACCAACAATAGTTTGGATTCTTGAACCTCTAGGGCCAATACAAGCGCCTACTGAATCAATTTCAGGGTCATTTGAATGTACTGCGAGTTTTGTTCTAAAGCCTGCTTCTCTGGCAATAGATTTAATTTCTACAATGCCGTCTTCAATTTCAGGAACTTCAAGTTCAAATAGTTCTCTTACAATTTCGGCATGTGCGTGAGAAACGATTACCTGCGGCAATCTGTTTGTTTCTTTAACGTTAAGAACAAATACTCTTATTCTGTTGCCGGGTTTGTAGTATTCACCCGGGATTTGTTCTCTGAATGGCAATATCGCATCAGTTTTGCCTATGTTTACGAAGACATTTCTGTTTTCAACACGCTGGATAATACCCGTTGTCAGAGTGCCTTTTTTCTCCATAAATTCATCAAGAACGAGTTTTCTTTCGGCTTCTCTGATTCTTTGTGTAATAACCTGTTTAGCCGATTGAGCTGCTATACGTCCAAAATTTTCAGGCGTAACTTCAATTTTAACTTCATCCTCTAATTCAACTTCATCATCGATTTCTTTTGCATCTTCTAATGAAATTTCGAGGTTTTCATCTTCAACGTTTTCAACAACGAGTTTTGTTCTGAAAACACCGATTTCACCTGTTACTTCGTCTAAAATTGCTTCAACATTAGGTGCTTCTTTAGCCCTGATGTGCTTTTTATAAGCTGCAACAAGTGCATCTTTTAAGGATTCTATAATAACTTCTTTAGAGATTCCTTTTTCTCTTTCGAGTTCTTCTGTTGCTTCAAAAAGAGCTGTTCCGATTTTAATCATCTTATTCTCCTATATGTCTTCCATATGTAATTGTGCTTTTAGAATTTTATCTTTAGGTATTGTGTATTCTTTGTTGTCATCGAGTTTTAGTACTGTTAACCCTCTTTCTATATCAAAATCAAGTATTTTGCATAAAAAGTGTTTTTCATCCGTACCGTCAATAAGACTTTTAAGTTTTAAATCAATTATTTTTCCGTTAAAAATGATAAATTCTTTGTCTGATTTTAACTTTCTTTCCAGTCCCGGAGAACTAACCTCGAGATAAAATTTTACAGGTATAAGCTCGTCCAGAAAAGGATTTAAGCTGCGCGAAACATTTTCGCAATCATCAAGAGTAACACCGCTGTCTTTGTAAAGAAAAATTCTTAAAAACCATTTGCCTGATTCTTTTGAAAAATCAATTTCTATAGGAATCATATTATACCGCATTGCTGTGTTTTCAATGAGCGGTGTAAGTTTTTCCAGAATTTCCGTTTTGTTAAAGTTGGCGGGTTGCATAATATCCCCCTGAATCTTATTTTTAAATAAAAAAGAAACGGTTGTGCCGTTTCTTTCCTAACATATTTAATAATAACATTAAATTGATATTTTTCAATAGAATTGTGAATAATTCTTTATCTTTTCTTAATTTAAAAAATATAGACTAAGAAATTTGATGAGTTATAATTTATTTGTAGAATCAGATTTGGAGTTAGGTTTTAAATATAATGGATAATACAAACAAACGTGCAGATTTTAATATTGACCTTGCCCGGTTTTTTAATGATAGCAATACCGATAAAGGGCTTGAATTGATCGATTTTGTAAGTTCAGTAAATATATCCTGCGCTGTCAAAGAAGGCGGAGAGTTATCAATAAAACAAGCTATTGAACACTGCAAGTTTAAAAGTAAAGAAATCGGAGCCCTTATATACTTGCCTGAGCGCGTTAGTGAGCCACTTTCTCTCAGTGAAGAAGAAATTGAAGCTATTGTTTTGTATCAGCTTGGGGCAATTTCAGCGTTTACTAAAGCAGCAAGTCTTAATATTGAACATGTAAGACCCTGTGGATCGATGTATCGAATTGCTTCACAAAATTTTGATTTTTCTGTCGCAATTGCCAAGGCAGTTAAAAAATTTAGCGAGTGGCTTGTGTTATACGGTGCATCCGGAAATATTATCAGAGAAACCGAAGCAGCTGCAAATATTAATATTGCACAGGAAATAATTATAAATAAGAAGTATAATTCTAATGCGATTATAGATTTTTCAGCTAAAAATATCGATAATTCTGAGGTGTTGCTATCTCGTTTAAAACATTTGATTAATAATGGCGAAGTAGATTATGCAGAAAATGAGTTTGTGAAACTGGATTGTGATACTATACATTTTGATGTCGAGTCCACAAATATTTTGGATTTTCTAAAAGAAGCAAACAAAATTCTTGAACCCAGACCGGTAAATTATAACAAAGTTGTGGCATCAGGCTGGGTAGAGTAGATTATTGAGTGAGTGATATTGGGAGATGCATTTTGAAAAAGATTTTTAATAAAATTAGAATGCCTAAAGATGCTGGGTGGTTATTGCCGGGGCTGCAAATAAAAAGATGGTTCGGATTGATAATAATAGGTACTGTGATAAGTTTACTTGGGCTATGTGTACTTTTTAATATGCGTCCCGTATATTTTGCAGTAGGAATACTTAAATACATAGCGACTACTGTAAATCAAGAATTGCTCGGTATTATACTTGTATTTGCGGGTGCTTATATATTTTTAAAGGGCTGGAAAAACACAAACTATTCAATACTCGATTTGACAGAAGACAGGGACAGACACGCTCTGTTAGAGTCTTTGTATAAGAGAAGAAAATTGAACTATGGCCCTAAAATTGTTGCTGTAGGCGGAGGAACAGGTCTGTCTACAATGCTAAAGGGTATTAAAAAACTTACAAATAATATAACTGCTGTCGTTACTGTTGGTGATGATGGGGGCAGCTCGGGTAGATTAAGACATGAGATGGGTGTGCTCCCTCCAGGTGATATTCGTAACTGTATTGCTGCACTTGCTGATGATGAGGATTTAGTAACAAAGTTGTTTCAGTATAGATTTAAAACAGGAGAGGGACTTGAAGGTCACAGCTTTGGTAATCTGTTTTTAACGGCCCTTTGCTCAATCACAGGTAATATGGTTCGTGCAGTGCAGGAGTCGTCCAAGGTCCTTTCTATCAGGGGCAGGGTTTTGCCTTCAACTTTGGATGATATGAAACTTGCCGCCGAGCTCGAAGACGGGACAATTGTTCGCGGTGAATCCAGTATTCCTGAAACAGGCAAAAGAATTAAAAGATTGTTTACTGAACCTGCAAATTGTAAAGCATTACCAGATGTATTACAAGCGATAAAGGAAGCTGATTTAATTATTTTGGGGCCGGGAAGTCTTTATACAAGCGTTATTCCCAACCTGTTAATAAGAGAGATATCTCAGGCTATTTCAAAATCAACAGCGAAAAAGATATATGTATGCAATATTATGACACAGCCCGGGGAAACTACAGGCTATACAGCGTCCGAACATATTAAGGCAATATTAGATCATGCCGGATATCCTGATATGATTGAATCTGTGCTTGTGAATAATTCTCTGCCGGATGATTTGTCACCCGATTATGCTGCGGCTAACTCTTATCCTGTTGTCGTTGACGCTGATAAGATAAAAGCTCTTAATATTAATATTGTTGCTACCAGACTATATGAAGAAAATGAAGAAAAATATGTTCGTCACAGTCCTTCAAGGCTTGCAAGAGCAATAAGCTACTGGTACAAAAAACAGTTAAAAGCAAAAAATGGAAATAAAAAGACAAGTAAGGTGTAAAATGTCGGTCGAAACTAAACTTAAAGACGTTACAGTCGCTACTTTTGCAAAGAAAAAACATAATAACGAAAAAATTACCATGCTCACGGCTTATGATTACTCAACGGCTAAGTACTTTGATGAAGCTGGTGTTGACTCTATTCTTATAGGTGATTCACTAGGAATGGTTGTTTTAGGCTATGATTCAACTGTTCATGTAACAATGCAGGATATGCTGACATTTACATCCGCAGTATCCAGAGGTGCTAAAAGATGTATGGTTGTTGCTGATATGCCATTTATGAGCTACCATGCTTCGGTAGAGGAGGCTGTAATTAATGCCGGTAATCTTATTAGAGCCGGTGCTTCTGCAGTTAAACTAGAAGGGGCGTCTGAGCACATACTATCTGTTGTGAAAAGATGTGTAGAATCAGGAATCCCTGTTGTTGGACACCTAGGGTTTACGCCTCAATATTTGAATGTATTAGGCGGGTACAAAATACAAGGAAAATCTGCTGAAAAAACAGAATTTATCCTCCAGCAGGCTAAAAAGTTGCAATATGCAGGGGCTTTTTGTGTGGTTTTAGAGATGGTACCGGAAGAGTCTGCAAAATACATTACTGAAAATCTTGACATTCCGACAATCGGCATTGGCGCCGGACGTTATACAAACGGTCAGGTGCTTGTTGCCGATGATATTCTGGGAAAATATGGAGAATTTAAGCCTAAATTTGCAAGAAAATACGCTGATTTGCATTCTATTATTAAAAATGCAGCATTGAATTACGTTAGTGATGTTAATACCGGCGCATTTCCTGCTGAATCAGAGGTCTTTCACCTTGACGAGGCCTCGTTAAGTGAATTACAGAAATTGCAGGAGATAAAGGAAAATGAGCTTAGTTGTAGTAAATGAAATAAAAAAAATTAGAGAAATTATAAGAGAATATAAAAAACAGGGTAAGAGTATTGCGCTTGTTCCCACTATGGGGTGCCTTCATAACGGACATAAATCTCTTATGGAAAAAGCACATTCAATTGCTGACATAACTGTTGCATCAGTTTTTGTCAATCCGATTCAATTTTGTCCTGGTGAAGATTATGACAAATACCCTAGAACCCTTGAGGCTGATAAAATAGTTGCGCAAGAGGCTGGAGTAGATATTATTTTTGCTCCATCTGTTAATGAAATGTATCCGAATTTGCAAAAATTTTCTGATTTAACAATGGTCGCTCCTCCGTACGAGTTGACAGATATTATGTGTGGCAAATCACGTGTCGGGCATTTTGACGGCGTTGAAACTGTTGTAACGAAACTTTTTAACATTGTTCAGCCTGATTTTGCTTGCTTTGGTATGAAGGATATTCAGCAGCTCTTTTTAATTAAAAAGATGGTTAGAGATTTGAATTTTCCTATTGAAATTATTCCTTGTCCTCTTGTCAGAGAAGAAAGCGGTTTGGCATTAAGTTCTAGAAATAAGTATCTTTCTGATGAACAAAAAAAATCTGCACTATCTTTAAGTAAAGCTCTTTTTTCAATAAGAGATTTGTATAAAGCAGGTGTAAAAGAAACTAAAAAATTATTTGACACAGGATTGACAAATCTTGATAAAAATGTTGAACTGGAGTATCTGGAGTTTGTCGGTTATAATACTTTTAAACCGGTAGAAAATATTACGGAAACAACAATATGCGCATTAGCGGCCAGAGTTGGCGGTGTTAGGTTAATAGACAATATTGTACTTGAGGTATAAATGTTTTATAAGATAGCCAAATGTTTAGATAACTTTTTTGAAGAAATTAAATACATGACAACACTTATTGTGTTTTTCTGTATTTCAATGGCTGTGTTATTTTTTATATACTGGCTTGTATTCAGTGCCAGACTGACAATGCCATACTGGTTAGAGCTTTTTATATGGAATATAATTGATTTTTGGGCTCAGGGGATTAAAGGAACTCCATTATATCAAGAAATTATTCCAATATTGCCCGTGCTTGTTTCTGGTATTTTTGTTGTCATTACATATTTTCTAAATTGTTTTATTGTCTTTTTAGAGGCAAACCACGAGCATTTAAATAAAAAAGTTGATGATTATAAACATGAACTTGCCAAAAAGATAAATGAGGAATTGCATCACGACTTTATAAGCGAGCTCAAAAAAAATACTCACATGATATTAAAAATCAAAATTGCGGCTACAATGCACTCCTCATACCTTACTGCACTAACCGATGTACAGGTAGATACCGCTAAATTACAAGATAAACTGCAAAACGCGATTCTTGAGTCTATGAATGAAACTTATATAGAATCTAAAGGTATTTCTAACGGTGCGTTGTATTTCCTTTTAAAAGATATTTCTAGTTCAAAAGATTTTATCGTCAACCTTGTAACCAATTCGTCGAGAATCATAAAACCTGAAATAGTACCTAAACTCGAAATCGCTTTTTACTGCGCAGTTGATTTAATCGACAATGTCGCTGATGTTGCCGCAAGAGAGGCTTATCTTGATAGAGTTTTAAATATAAAGATAAAAAATAAAATTATTGCTACTCCAAAATTTAAAATTTATTTTGATACACTTTTGCCTAGCGCATATCATTTTGACACGCTCGGACAATATAATATCGAGTCAACACAGGATGGTAAATTATCATCTGTGATGATTTATGCATTAAGAAGAAAACATTAAATAATTTGTATTTTAGACTTGTTAATATGTTGCAGGTGCTGTTTCTGAATTATTTCTCCAGGCAGCAATACTGGTATTCCTGGAGGATATTTCATTATATATTCACCACATATACAGCCGGTACAATTGTTTTTATCAACACTTTTTTTAGGAAGTTGATAAGCCTCACGCGGCGTGTATTTCATTACTGGCAATATTGTCTTTAAATCTTCATTTTTTTTCATTTTTTGCGAAGGGAGAGATTTAACTATATTATTTAAAGCTATAGACAAACTATCCAGCTTTTTGCTGTCAGTGCCTATACCTGTTATAAATAACATTGCATTGCTGGTAGAATATTCTTCTTCTATTTTGTACTTAGAGTTTAAAATTTCGGCAGCTGAATCTGCGTTGCGGTCATTAAATTTAAGAAGAAGTTTTGTCGGATCATTATTTTCTTCATATATTTCAATAGCAGGCGGCAATTGGCGTTTAAATTTATCAATCAATGCTAAAAGGTCTTTGATATAATATCTTCCTTTTGAGGATTCAAGAAAATCAATTGTGGCTTCGATATCAGCCATAAGCGGATAGGAAGGTGAACTTGTGTTTGTTAAATTCAATGCTTCCTGTATATCTTGCGGCAAAATGTCTGATGTTTTTGAAATATGTAATAGTGCAGCAGGATTAATTGCTCCCGCAGTTTTGTGCAGGGACTGTATACTAATATCTGCACCTGCAAGTATAGCAGGCTTATTTTTAAAATCCGCAAAATTTAGAAGCGCACCGTGTGCCTCATCTACTATTAATTTTATATTGTATTTCTTGCAAATTTCTGATATTTCATCTACATTACTGAATATTCCCTCATAGGTCGGGCTTGTTATAATCAAAGCCTCTATATCTTTATTTTTAGCCAGAAGAGGTTCTATATCTTTTTTAGTTACTCCTTTATATATTCCCCATTTAGTATCAATTTCTGGCAAAAACCATACAGGATTCGCACCTGTTAATACAAGACCGTTATATACGGAGATATGACAGTTTCTTGCAATAAGTACTTTGTCATTATTCTTTAGTACAGCCAGCATAGCAGCTAGTATTCCTGATGTAGAACCATTTATCAGCATAAAAGAAGCTTTTGATTTATAAATATCAGAAATTTTATTATGAAGCGCTTTTATCGCCCCTTCTGGAAATCGTAGATTGTCAAAACCCTCAATTTCAGAAAAATCTGATTTAAAATATTTATTGCCGAGTATATGCTCTGCTTCTGGGATAATAAAATTGCCCTGTGAGTGGGATGGCGTTGTGAATAATATATTGCCTGTGCTTTTATAATAATCCTTAATTTTTTTAATAAGACTCATAATAATATGTTATTTTTTGTTGTAAAATTATACTGTTAGATTATACAGGAAATATATTATTAATAATACTGAAATCAAAACTAAAATAGAGGATTTATCGAGGCTTATCAATAGATATAGCAAGGAGTATTATGAAATGGATGCTCCTACTGTGTCTGATGTCGAATATGACAAGTTATTTAAGGAACTTCAGGAACTTGAAAAAAAGTATCCTGAGTTTAAGTCAGCAAATTCTCCAACAAATAAAGTTGGTGGGGCTGCAGAAAAGAAGTTTGCACAGTATAAACATAAAGAACGTTTATACAGCCTTGATAATACATATTCTTATTATGATTTGGAATTGTGGTATGATAAACTGCAAAAAAATTATTCTCTGCAAGAGGCTCCTGAGCTTGTATGTGAATTAAAAATTGATGGACTGGCAATTTCTCTCAACTATGAAAATTCAACTTTTGTTCTCGGTGCAACAAGAGGTGACGGTGTTGTTGGTGAAAATATTACTAACAATTTAAAAACTATTAAGGCTATACCCTCTAAAATTACTGAAAATATTAAATCTATGGAAGTTCGCGGTGAAGTATTTATGCCAGTTGACGTCTTTGAAAAACTAAATGAGTCTCAAAAGGCTAACAATGCAAAGATTTTTGCCAATCCGAGAAATGCGGCTGCTGGTTCGTTAAGACAGCTTGACGCCGAAATTACAAGAGAACGAAATCTTTCTATGTTTGCTTATTACGGACGTATTGACAGCGATGAGTTGAGCATAAAATCTCATTCTGAAATGTTGAAATTTTTGAAATTCCAAGGATTTAATGTAAATCCTAATTACAAGGTTTGTAAGAATGTAGATGAAGCAATAAAATATTGTAAAATATGGGATAAAAAACGTAAAAATCTTGATTATGCAACAGATGGTGTAGTTATTAAGGTTAACAGTTTTGAATTGCAAAATGAAATGGGATTTACAGCCCGTGCCCCTAGATGGGCAACAGCTTATAAATTCCCGCCGGAGGAGGTTTCAACAGTTGTTGAAGATATAGAGGTAAATGTTGGAAGAAGCGGTGCTGTTACACCTGTTGCTGTCCTGGAGCCTGTTTTTATATCTGGCTCTACTGTTCAACGAGCTACTTTACACAATTTTGATGAAATTAAAAGGCTCAATATAAATATTGGAGATAGAGTTCTAATCAAAAAAGCTGCAGAAATTATTCCAAAAGTTATTTGTGTAACAGAACATGCAGAAGGTGTAGCGAAAGCATTTGAGCCACCTGTTTATTGTCCATCTTGCGGTACAAAGCTTGTCCCTGTAGAAGGTGAAGTGAATTTGTACTGTCCGAATAAAAATGCCTGTCCTGAACAAATTAAGGCTAAAATTGAGTATTGGACATCTAAGGATTGTATGGATATGGAGGGTGTCGGCGGAAATATAGTATCCAAGCTTGTTGACTGTGGAATGGTAAAAACACCCGCTGATTTATACAAACTATCTATCGATGACCTTAAAAAATTGAATCTTGTTGCGGATAAATCTTCTCAGAATCTTTATAATGCCATACAATCTTCTAAAAATCCAACTCTTGCTAGATTTATAAATTCTCTTGGTATAAGACATGTAGGCAAAGAGATGTCAGAGCTGCTTGCTAACAAGTTTTTAACATTAGAATCACTGCAAAAAGCCGGTATAGATGACATATTAAGTATAGATGGATGCGGTGAAAAAATAGCCGTTAGTATCCTTGATTTTTTTGCAGATTCATACAATAATGATATTCTTAACGATTTAAAAAGCCTTGGCGTTGTTCCCAAAAATGTTGAGGATAACAGGGTATCCCGAATTTTAGAGGGTATGACTTTTGTTATAACGGGCACACTGTCAGACACCAGAGATAAATTTAGTGCTATCATTAAAGCAAACGGGGGCAAAACAGCCTCATCAGTAAGTAAGAATACATCTTATGTACTTGCCGGTGAAAATCCGGGTTCAAAGTATGATAAGGCTCAGGCTTTGGGTGTAAAAGTTATAAATGAAAATGAATTCAGACAAATGATAGGCAGTTAACATGAATAAAAAATTTAATATTATAAAAATTAATGGTTTTAAAGGGCTTATGTTTGCCATATTTTGTATAGGCTGTCTTGCTGCAGGTTTTCTTATATTTCCCGGCTGGATTTGTATGCATATATGGAATTACTTTGCCGGTTTTTTTATTCAGGCTCCGGTCATGACATTAGTACACGGAATTTTGCTATGGTGTATTCTGGCTCTTTCTGTTTATGCCTTAAATAAAGGGGATGTCGCTATTTCCTTTGGAAGTGCATCTGCAGTGTCACCGAATGAAGAAAGAATACGAGAAGTTTTTAATAAAATTAGTGAGCATAATAACAGAAATATTGCTCTTGCCAAAAGACGCCTTGATGATGCAGCACAAAAGGATAATGCTGAGTCAGAGCACGAAGATAAGCTAATTAAATAATCGGGAACAAATACTATTCAGTACCGTCATTGTTTGTACAGTGAAACCCCCGCCAGATTAATAGTGGACAGGGGCTTCGTAAAAATCTTTTGGCTAATTACTGCTGTTTAGCTGCTCTCTTTTCCATAATTTCAGGAATTGTGATTAAGCTTAAATACATTAAACCGCCAAATGCCACTAATGTTAAAATTTCCATGATGCCACCTACTCATTCTGTTTAACTACAACATTTAACTATTACATGTATATAATTCCCAATTTTCAGAATTTATAACATGTTTTTGGTCGATTTTTGCGAAATTGTTACAAAACTTTACATTTTTTATTGTAATATGAGGATTGTATGGATAAGAAACTAATAAATATGCTATTTTCGGACATGTGCTGTTCCGAGTGCAAATCTGACTTTACAGAAGATTCTGTTTTTATTTTAAGAAAAGAGAAAAATCTTAATGTCATACAGGTTATATGCCAGAATTGCGGCAAATCTTTTGGTATAGCCATACTTGGTGATTGTGATGAGAAGGAAACACTGAAATATTCCGCCTCGGATATTGCTTTGCAAATTCAAGACGGCCCCGACGCAATTTGTTACGATGATGTTATAGATGCCCATAATTTCTTTAAAAATCTTGATGAGAGCTGGGAAAAATATATCCCTGAAAATCTTAAGAAGAATCTATAAAATTGTACTCTCCAGATAATCTATAATAGCATCGTTGTAACGTTTATTAACCGTTGAAAAAGGGAAAACTTCGCGTTTTGTTGCTGTTTTTAAATTGTTTATTGTAGCCTGTATCTTTGATTTAGGTGTTAAGTCAATTTTAGTCGCAATGACAATTGATTTTAAACCATTATATTCAAGCCACTCTTGCATTTGAAGGTCATTTTTTTGTATTTCGTGCCTTGAGTCAATAAATTGTACCAGCAACTTAAGCGAATTCCTTTTTACAAGGTATTCTTCCAGATTTTTTTGCCACTGATTTTGCACTTCTATAGATACTTTTGCGTAGCCATAGCCTGGCAGATCTGCAATTATAAATTGGTCATTTATGGAAAAAAGGTTTATCAATCTTGTTTTTCCTGGTTTGTTACTGGTTTTGGCCAATTTGCTATTGTTTGTGATGGTATTTATAAAGGATGATTTGCCAACATTCGAGCGTCCGAGCAGCGCAATTTCAGGTAGATTATAATTTGGACATTGTAAGAGATTCTGGGCGCTCGTTAGAAATTTTGCCTGTTTGATTATCATTTTTACCGTTTAATATCTTTTTTTTATACAATACTGCCGAAAGAAGATTATAAGCTCCAGGGCTGTTATATACGTTAATTTGCGCTGATTGATCTGACAAATTAAACTGTATTTTATTTTGCACATCCACACCTTCAGCTTCAACATGACAAATTTGTATTATTCTATCACGAATAATACTCAAGGGTTCAGCCATAAAAGTTTCAAAAGTTTGAAAAATATTAATCTTCTTCATCACGCTTATATTAGCAAACAAGCGCGTGAAATTCAAATCAAAATACTTTTTTATAAAGGAATAGTAAACATTTTAAGGTATTTGTTACATTCAGGTAAAACATAAATGCATTCCCTGTTAAATTATGCATTCAAGTTCAACTGGAAGTCCTTTTTGATGTTGGTATCCAATATTTTTTGCATACTTTCAAGCTCACTTGAAGCTGCTTTTTGTTGAGTTTCCAAATTCTTTTGCTGCAATTCAAGATATGAATCCATAGCCTGTAACTGTTGGACTCGTGGATCATTTTCCCAATCTACATTTGATAATTGCATTGTTTGATAAGCTATTTGTTGTCTTTTGTTACTGATAGATGTAATGCTGAATTCAAGGTTGCTTTTGTACAACGTCAAAGACAATAATCTTGTGTTAATAGCCCCTATAGTCATTTTTCTCTCCTTAAAACTTAGTCTAGGTACGGTAGTAAATAGTAATTAGTCTGTTAGGTATTTGTTTTATTTTTTCTCTCTTGTATATATATAAAAAAAACTTGTTATAGAAAATTGCTATATTTGTTATATATCGTGTTACATTTCTTTACAAAAGTTATAAATGCAATAAATAAAGGGCTAATGGTGAATTTCAGCCCTTTATAATAATATTGTGATATATACTTTGTATTTACTTGTTATTTAAAGCATTATTTAATGCTGTTTCAAGTGTAGCAATTTTTGCCTCTAACGCAGCAATTTTAGCTTTATCCGTATCCTTTTCAATAGATATATTTTCGTGTCTTTTCTGGTATGCATCAACTAACGCACTAACTCTGGTCTTAAAAAAGGCGCATAGCGCAAAGCCAGCAGTGTGTGAAAGCAAAAATATAAATAATGCAAGATATATCATCTTTGTAACATACATTTTTTGCATAAGTGGACAGAAAAATGTTACAGTCGTATTTTTATTAAAGTATAAGAATATTACAAATCCTATTACAATCAATACTTCAATAAGCAAATACATATATTTTTCTATTGTTTTGTTCATTTTTTACTCCTTAAATATTTTAATGTTTTTATTATATCATTGTCATAGTCAATTTTTATTAGGTGCTCTTTTTCATCAAATGGTGAAACGAATTTCAGTGAATATGCTTCCAGAACCTGTTCATTGGTTTTTACTGGTAATTTTGGTGCTCCATATAGTGAATCATTGGCCACAGGATGTTTTATATATGCCATATGAACTCTTATTTGGTGAGTTCTTCCTGTTTCTAAATTTATATCAATAAATGTGTGAGAGCCAAACCTCTCTAACACCTTGTAGTGCGTAACAGAGGGTTTGCCATCGAGCGTAACGGACATTTTTTCCGGTTTAGACCTATGCCTGCCTATCGGTTCATTAATAGTGCCTGAATCTTCCTCTAAATTACCGCATACAACTGCATAATATTTTTTTTCAACATAATGTTTTTGCATCTGATCCTTTAAAAAGTCGTATGAATCATTGTTTTTAGCTATCATCAGCAGTCCTGAAGTATTTCTATCGAGTCTGTGAACTATACCGGGACGGAAAAATCCATTGCAATCGGATAATTGTCCATTTGTGTGATACAGCAGAGCATTTACAAGCGTATTAGTTTTTTCGATGGATGTAGGATGTGTCAGCATTCCTGCAGGTTTGTTCACAACCAGCATACATTTATCTTCATATACAATGTCCAATGGAATATTCTGTGGTTCCAAAATATCTGATTTTGTATTCTCAAATTCAAGGCCAACAATATCATCAACTTTAAGAATGTATGAAGGCTTTATTTCTTTATTATTAACTGTAACTCTATCGGCTTTAATCTGTTTTTGTATATAAGAGCGTGAAACATCAGGGTAAATGTTAGTTAAAAACGTATCCAGCCTGATATTCGCATCATCTTCTTCTATTATAAATGTTTCATACTTTTGATTGTTCATTATTAAAAAGTATATTACAAATAAGCACAAATGCACCAATACTGATATAGACATCAGATAAATTAAAAATAGGAAATGCAATAAAGGTTAATCGTATATAGTCAGTCACAAATCCGTCTACAATTCTTTCTATAAGATTGCAAATTATGCCAGATGATAACATTGCGGAAAAGAATAAATCGCTATTTGTGAAATATTTGATATTTTTGAATATGTAAAACAATGTGATGGCAAGTATCACAATAGAAATTAGTATCAAAAAAGATGTATGTGTATGAAATAGGCTAAATGCTGCACCGTAATTTTTTATAAAATCTATTTTTATTAACATTAAATCAAGAGAGTTAAACTTGCTGACAAGAATATTCCTTGTTACAAAAGATAAGGAAGACAAGATAATTGCTATAAAAATAAAATAATAGGCTCTTTTCTGCGCATTTATATATTTCATTTATTCTGGCCTTCTACAGGGCTGATTTGTTTATCACCACCCTGCTGCTTGGCATCTGTATTGATTACAAAATTATCAGACTTTTGTTCAATCACATTAACTCTACTCGACAAAAAACCAAGCCCGACTATATTTACGTTAATATTGTCCTCTTTTATGTCGGCTTTTACTATACCAATAGATGCCGTTGCATTTTCGTTTTTATTCTCCTTATTGCTATACAGTATTCTTTCTTGAATGCCTGACGGTTTGAGTCCTCTAAAAGTTTCAGGTATCTTTTCTTCAGGATAAGAAATTGGATCATTGTCAATAGAAATCAATGCTTTGTATTTATCTGGAAGACTCATCTTTAATACAGCAGTATATTCCTGTCCAGGCGCAACAATAGAAGGAGCATCAATAAGCATAGGTACGTATTTAGCAAGACCGTATCTGACTGCAGTTTTTTCATTAATGATGAAGTCAGAAGTTATTCTCCATTCATTTGAAAAACGTTTTAAATAGTAAATATTTGTTGATTCAGCATCAATATAGCCTTTCCCTTTGATATATTGAATATTAGAATCAACACTGGCAGAAAGTTTTTCTCTGGTAATTATTGTAGCGTTATCAACGTCAACATCTATAGAGATAACCTTAATATCATATTTCATATCAGGGTAGTTTTTAACTACAGCTTCTGCCAGCAATTTTAATTTATCTTTTCCATATCCATCAGAACTTTTGTATGAATCGTCATATATGCTTAAAAATTTATCAACATCTTTGCAGTTAAGATATCTCTGGTAATTTTTAAACATATCTTTCATTTGCATTTGAGGCTGCAAATCAGTTCTTTTATGGAAGCCTATTTTTGTAAAATCCACATTTTCTTTTTTGTTTTCTGTATTAGCAGCCAATACCGGCATAGTTGTCATACAAACCAAAGCAAATAATATAAATAATTTTTTCATTTTAACCTCGTGATGATATACTCTTGCAATATTATAGCAAAAATTAATTGTTTGCATAAAATTACTTAACAGTATTTTTTTGTTAAAATTATACTGAGGTAAAACTATGCTATTAACATTAGATATCGGAAATACATCAACGACTATAGGGCTTTTTAACGCAGACAAACTGGTTGAAACCTGGACAATAGCTTCTGAAAAACACCGTTCTGAAGACGAAATTGGTATTTTGCTTTTAAATTTATTAAGAATACATAACTATGAACAAGCCGTAGATTCAGCATGCCTGTGCAGTGTAGTTGTATGTCTTACGGAAAGATATAAAAATGCCTTAAAACGCTACTTGGGCATCGAACCGTTTGTTGTTTCTAATAAAACAACTAATATGCTGAAATATTCGGTTGATTATCCCGAAGAACTTGGTGCTGACAGAATTGTAAACGCTTTTGCCGCATATTCTTTATATCACAGAACTTGCATAGTTGTTGATATGGGGACAGCGACATCTTTTGATATTGTTAAGGGGAATGGGGAATTTATCGGCGGAATAATTTGTGCTGGTATGAAAATTCAGGCTGAAAGCTTGAAAAAATTTACATCTAAGCTACCTCTTATTAAGATAGAGGCACCTAAAAATGCTATAGGGGCAAATACTATTGATGCAATGCTTTCTGGCATTGTACGCGGCCATGCCTGCATGATTGACGGCTTAATAAAAGAGTGCGAGCAAGAACTTGGCGAGAACGCTATTGTCATTGCTACAGGCGGTTATTGTGATATTGTTGCTGAGTATATGCAGAGGAAATTTGATTATATTAGCCCGAATATAACTTTAGAGGGGCTAAAGTTAGTTTATGATGCGCATGTAGTTAATGTTTAACTTAATTTCCTCCATTAAACCGAGTAAAAAACTTATAAAAAAGGTTATAGTGTAAATATAGGGTAATTCTTTTGTGTTTATATGGATTGGAGTATTTATATGTTTTCTTCTGTAACTGCTATCACTGATTTGTTTGTACCACAGACTAATGGTGAAATTTCAAAATCAATTATGCAAAATTGGACATTGCAGGCAATAGAGTGCTATGAAATAGCATCTGACTGCAAAAGATGTTCGCTCCACAGGGGTGGCTACAATTATTCTTTTGTGTGCCAGATGCCTAAAATAGTTAAAGCTCTTTTAAAAACTTACGGAAAGCCTGATTCAGAGTTTAAAAAGATTTCAAACTTTTAAAATTTTTCAATAAACAGTTTTGTTGCATCCTCAATTGTTTCAGGAGTAGATAAGTCTTTTTTTACATCAATACAGCAAGTTTCTATATTTTCTTCTTTCTCTCGAAAACGTTTATAAGTCCGTAGCGCCAGATAAAGAATTATACCTGAGCCACCAACTGCCGCCATTGCGATTGCAAATTTTTTAAGAACGTGTTTTATTTCACTCTTAGATTTTACACTTTGTTGTATATCCGAAGCTGAAATAGCATACGTAGGCTGCAAGCCAATAAATGCCATAGTGAGTGTTAAAATCAAGGCAAATAGTCTTATTTTAATCATTTAATGCCCCCTATACTGTAACATTTTGCGCATCTGTGCTATCGACAGTTTTCTTTCTAGCTCTTGATGCTTTTCTTGTTTTTGTTGGCTTCTTAGTCGTTTTAGTCGGTTGTTCAGAATCGTTTTGTACAACTACTTCTGCTGATACCTGCTCAGCAGCTTCTTTTGTAATTTCCAGCTGCTTTGCTGCTTCTTCAGCTTTTTTCGACTTGCGAGGAGTTCTTTTTCTTGTTGTTTTAGGCGTTTTTTCTTCAACAACCGGAATTTCTTCTTTAGAAATTACTACAGCCTGCTCCTCTGGTTGCGGAATATCAACTGATGTTTCAACAGGCGGCTGTTGATTTAACTCCTCTGAGCTTGTTTCTTTTATCTCTTGTTGTTGAGCCTGTTCTTTATAATTCTCCTTTTTATTTCTGTTTCTTCTGTTGTTTTTATTGAAACGCTGTTTCTTATCAGGCTTTTGTTCTGATTGCGTTTCGATATTATCTATATCAGCTGCAACATCCTCTGATTTATGATTTCTCCTATCATAATCATTCTTTTGCTGATTATTTTGTCCGGGATTTTGATAGTTAAATACTTTATTGTTACTGTGTTTGTCGTTATGCTTATTCTTATTTCCGTTCATAGGGAGTTTAAGTTTTGCTGCTTTAGAACGCTGCTCACCTTCTGAAACTGCAGAAGCAAAGCCGAAATCCTCCAGAATGTGCCCTGTGCCATGGCAATGCGGACATTTTTTAGTAAATATTTCAGCAAGGCTCTGTCCTTGTCTGTGCCTTGTCATTTCAACAAGACCAAGGTCAGAAAGCTGACCGACCTGCGGTTTTGCTTTGTCATCTTCTACTGCCAGCTCGAGTTCTTCTAAGATTGCAATTTTATCAGCACGGCTGAGCATATCAATAAAATCGATAATAACCATACCGCCGATGTTTCTCAATTTAAGCTGTCTGGCAATCTCTTTAACAGCTTCTTTGTTAGTTTTAAGGATTGTTTCATCCTGTGTTGCCGAACTTATGAATTTGCCGCTGTTAACATCAATTACTGTTAATGCTTCAGTAGCCTGGATAAACAAATAACCGCCTGAGGGAAGGTTAACTTTGTCCTGAAGAGCAAGTTCAATTTCTTTTTTTACTCCAGAAGCAACAAGCAGAGGCTCACTTCCTTTATAAACTGATATATCAATATTTCTATTTAAGTTCCAGTTCTGTATGAGCTGCTGCGTTCTGTGCATTGCATACGGAGTGTCGACAACAATTTCCTTAACATCTTCAGTGCACGCTTCTCTTATAACTCTATAAAGTAAGTCTTGATCTCTGTACAGAAGGTTTGGAGCGTCAACAAGCTCTGCCTGAGTAACAATCGTATTCCATTTTTCCAGAAGAATTTCCAAATCCTCTTGAATTTCCGCTTCAGTTTGGCCTTCGGCTTCTGTTCTAATGATAACGCCTAACCCTACCGGTTTAAGAAGGCTTACGATAGATTTAAGCCTTGCGCGTTCTTTGGATGACATAATCTTTTTGCTTACGCTTATGCCGGACTCTTGAGGCATAAGTACGCAGAATCTTCCCGGAAGGCTTATAGATGTAGTAACTCTTGGACCTTTGTGTCCGGTCGGCTCTTTTACAACCTGTACAACCAGTTTTTGTTTAGGTGACAATTTATCCTGTAAACCGCCCTTACCTATAACATCTGCGGCATGCAAAAAGCCCATCTTATCAGAACCTACATTAACAAATGCTGCTTCAATACTGGGTAATATATTTTCAACCTTACTTAAATAAACATCTCCTAAAAGAATGTCACCTCTATGAATATAAAATTCCGTAATCTGGTTATCCTCAAAAACCGCAGCGATATTGTCGCGTTCAGCAATAACAATTGATTTAGCCATATAAATTTTCCTTTAAACTTGTATAAACCTTTATAAAATCACCAAAATACTATAAGACGTTAAAATCCTTGTCATACAAAGCTATTCTGGTAATATTAAACTTATCTTCGGGATAGAAAATTTTCATTAAATCATCAGCACGCAGCGCGGGAATCTCCTGATTCTGTCCTGCCTTAAGGGTTACATATAGTTTATTCTCTTTGAATTCAACATCTTTGACTGAATGTTTAATGTTTATTAATTTGTCTATACCTTTTTTAGTCTTCTTCTTTAAGAATATTTCATCTTCTGAAGTAAGCTTATCTTTAATATACCCTAAAAGTTCTATTTTGAAAATACCCTCATCCAGAGGTGATATCTCATAACGCGCCCATTGAGTCATTATATCAAGAGAATCAGCATTTTTAGGTATTTCATAAATATTAATAATTTGAGCATTTTTATCAAATGCTCTGCTCAAAGCAGCTTTTATATCAGCTATAGGAGTATCTCCGTACAACTCAAAATCAATAAATTCCGTTAAACTTTCGATAAAAATAGGTAATGCAGCACCGAGAGAGATTTTAGGTATCGGGTTAAAACCTTCAGTAAACACAACTGGCAAACCAGAGCGAAACAGTCCTTTTACCAGAGTATTTTGCCAATCCAGATGTGATAGGTATTTCAAATATCCTTTTTTAGTGATTTTGACCCTGTATTTTTTGATTAAATCTTTAGAATGATCAATTTTTTCAGTTAATTTAGGTTCATACGGTTTATCCAGATGTTTTACTACTTTATATTCCTGACATATACCGCAATTGGAACATTTTGTTTCGCAGGGAACGCTTGATTCACTTTGCAAAGCTTTATTATATTCGTTTACAAACCAATCTTTTTTTATTCCGACATTGATAAAATCCCAGGGAAGGTTTTCATCCAATTTATATGTTTTTTGTGAAAGTTCGCCAAGGTTAAAACCGCATTCTTTCGCCAGAGAGTACCATTTATCTTTATCAAAATTTTCGTCCCAGGCATCAAGATAACAGCCGTTTTCGTATAATTTTTCAATATAATTGCACAGTGATGAATCTCCACGCGTAAGTACAGCCTCGATTTCAGATATGTATTTTTCGTGAATTTTTATTCTTACACCTTTGAGTGATTTTGATTTCTCTCTTATATATGCAATTTTTTGTGTAATAGTTTCCAAAGAATCCTGTCCAACCCATTGGAAAGGGGTAAACGGCTTAGGAACAAATATTGAGAGCGTGCAATTGAGTTTTAAATCCTGCTTTAAGCCAAGTTCATTTTTTATCTGTTTTGCTCTGTATCTTATGCCGCCGAGCAATTCAATCATCTCGTCGATGTCTTCATAAGTTTCGGTAGGAAGGCCGAGTATAAAGTAGTATTTTATGCTGTCGTAGCCGTTCTTGTAACAATCCAGAGTAGTGCTAACAATCTGATCTCTTGTAATATTTTTATTGATTACATCTCTCAGCCTCTGTGAGCCAGCTTCAGGCGCAAGTGTTATGGTTGTTTTGCGCACGTCCTTAACAAGATTTGACAGTCTTATGTTAAAACGGTCTATTCTCTGGCTGGGCAAGGAGGCTGAAACCTTTTTGTCGTTAAAATAGCAGGTCAATTCTTCTAATACAGGCTCAATGTTGGTATAATCGTTAGAAGACAATGAAAGCATTGAAAACTCATCATAACCCGTATTTTTAACAAGCTCTTTAGTGACACTTATAATATCCTCAGCATTTCTTTCTCTAATCGGCAGATTTACATGCCCGGGCTGGCAAAATCTGCACATTCTTCCGCAGCCGCGCCTTATTTCAGTTACCGCACGGTCATGAATCGAGGTTGAAAAAGGAACAGGAGGCTTTTTGGGGATGGAATCAATTGAAAAATCATAAATTCTTTTATTGATTTTTTCTCCATGATGTATTGCTGGAACATATAAACCATCAATTTTTGCCAACTCTTCAATAGTTTGTCTGCGGTTTTTTCCCGAATTTTTTGCCTGTTTGTATGTTTCAACAATTTCCTTTAATATGTCTTCACCATCACCTATTAAAAAGCCGTCTATAAAGTCTTTCATAGGCTCAGGATTGTAAGTGCAAGGACCTCCTGATAAAACTATAGGGTCGTTCTCGTTTCTGTCCAAAGAACGGACTGGAATGCCTGATAATTTCATCATCGCAAGGACAGTAGGGTATGCCAGTTCATACTGCAGAGAAAAACCGAGCAAGTCAAAATCACCAAGACAAACTTTTGATTCTACTCCGTATAAAAATAGCCCCTGTTTTTCTATTTCTTCTTTGCAATCAGTATCAGGAGCATAGGCCCTATCGCACCTGCAGCCTTCAATAGAGTTTAGGGTTTCATAAATAATTCTGTGCCCGAGGTTGCTTGCCCCTACCTCATATTTGTCAGGAAAGGCGATAGCAAAACGTACATCAGACTTTTCAAAATCTTTATTGTATGAGTATAGCTCGTTACCCATATACTGATAAGGCTTGTTTACGCTAAATAAAAGCTTATCAAGAGTTTTATCGTCAAGTTTTCTCATTATATTATACTTTTCGGCAAAAATTTATCTATTTCAATGATACTTCCGTTAAGTTCATTATTTCTGAACATTAAAAGAAAATCAAGCAGCTTTTCACTGGGAACATTATAGCTATATAAAGATGGAGAACCGTTTTTCTTTCTCATAACTTTTACAATGTAATGACATTCCTTTGCATAATCGAGAAGATTGTCTTCTTTAAAAGGATAACCATTTACATCTTTATCCATTCTTACATAGCTAAAACCTGCGAAAGTTTTAACTTTTTCCGAGGTGTTAACAGGTTTGTTTTTAATGTGTTTGCTAAATATATTTATAACTTTTTTATTTATTTCATCAGACATACTTTTATTAAAGCTTATTTTTACAAAAGAGTCTAAATATTAAATTTTGTAAAAATAACATAAAAAAACTCAAGTATTTGATTAAATCGTCGACACTAATAAAAACTGTGACTGATATCGAACAATACAATACTAGTTTATAGATGTGATAGGAGAAAAGCCCATGATTGAAAAAATAGCTTCGTTTATTCGAGTAAGTTTAAAAGAACCAGAAAACCAAAGTTATTATAAAGTAAATAACGATGGAACTCTATTTGATGATAGTGAAGTATATTCTGATGATTCATTAGAATCTGACTCTTTTAGCGGCTCATCCTCAAAAACAAAGGGTAATGAAGATCCTGAGTTAAGAGCCGGTGATATTTCAAATTATACCGGCGATAAAGTTAAGTTGCTTGTAAAAGATGATTCAGGCAATTTTGTTGAATGGAAGCCGCAAATGAGTGGTGACGGGGTCTTAAATAATTATACAGAGTCAGAAATTGCTAAAGCTCTTTTTGATGGAACAATTAAGTTTACTTACACAGAAACTGGAGAAGAACTTGACTTAAATACAGTTAAAGATATATTAAACGGAAAAATAAAACCTGAAGATATAAAGGCACCGAACAAAACTGATGGAACGACAGAAACAAAACCGGAGAATCCAGTAACAGATGATTCTGACACAGCATCTACCGGCAGTACACAAATAAGAACCCCGGAAGAACTTGAAGACGCTTTACAAGATTTTGCAGATGGGATAAAACCTAAAGATACCGCTTTAGTCGTACATTATGCAGAGGGGGCTGATCCGGCACGTGAAATTAATCCTTATAATTTATTCTTCGGGCTCAATGATGCACTCAAATCGGACAACCCAGAAATAGCAGGAATCGCTCAGGTAATATCAGATTTGTACGAGTCAATGGGAGCTGACCCTAAAGGAACTATACAGTATTCCTTGGCATCTACAGCATTTGGTAGCCTCAGAGAAGATTCAAAAGAAGCTATAATTACAAAGGCTATTTTTGATGCTATACTTGGCGAAGAAGTACTTCCTGAAACAGATTATAATGATATTAAATCTCTCTTCGCCAAGAAAGAGGAAATTATTACAACAGACGATTTACTTGCGCTTGATAAAAACGGCGATGGCAGTATTATTGAAGAATTAAAAGGACTTTTAACAGATCCTGAATTTATTTCTAAAGTTGAGTTTGAACTACAAAGACAGGAAAATATTGATCAAAATATGAAATGGATTAATGATATAGCAGGAGACGATAACAAGATAACAGAAGACGAAATTAAAGCAAAAATTGGAACAAATCCAATAGCTGATTTATTTAAATTAGACGACGGCAGCTTTGATTTAGAGCTATTTATTGTGCTTGGTGGAAGAAAAGATGATGATGGTAAATTTTCAGTGAACACTGAATGGTTTGATATGATTTTTACAAACAGTAGATTAAATAGTATAGTAGACACAGATCGTGATGGAAATATAACTAAAGAAGAAATTGCAGCGTATAAAAATACTGATGAGTATAGAACTGAGCTAAATAATTATTTAAAAAATAACTAAAATCTTTAACCAACAAAAAGGCAGACTTTTTTCAAGGTCTGCCTTTTGTTGGTTGTTATTTTTAAAGAATGTTTTATGCAGCCTGTGCAGGAGCATCAGCAACAGTAGCTAATTTTGCAAGTCCTTCTGCTGCAACCTTTTGTACATTTTCATCAGCATCCTGTTGAGATAATTCAAAAATTTCTTTCATAACAGGTTTGTATTCAGGTCTTGCATTGTAAGCTAATGCAGCCAAACCGCTTGCTCTCAGCATCGGGTTCGGGTTGTCTTTAATTGTTGTTACAATCTGCTCCATGCCCGGTAAATCTTTGATATCAGGAGTCATGTTGTTGGTTTTCTTAAACTCATCAATCAATTGATTTTGCAAGATAGCAGTCGTGAACAAAGCGTATTGTTTGTTTCTTTCTGCCATTTCCAGAGGAGTGATCTTATTTGCTTCTGTCATGTCAGCTTCGGAAAGTTGTTTGCCTTCCAATACCTGCTGTCTTAATTCTTTTTGTTTTTCAGTCGGCCCTTCAAGAGTGCTGCTGTCTTTGCCTATAACGCCGAGTAATGCTTCCATCAAATCAGTATCAAGAAGTTCTGGAGCCGGTCTTGTTTGTGCAATGTCAGCAACTTCTTCTATTGCTTTACCTGCGTCTTCAAGATCGTCAGACTTAATTCTTTGAGTAAACGCCGGTACATTTAATGCTGGAGCTGCCGGTGCAGCAGGCTGCGGTGCTTGAACTTGAGGTGCTTGTTGCGGTTCATTAGCAGGCGTTTGTATTACTGATGGGGGTGTCTGATTTACAGTTTGTGTATTTATAACTTGAGGAGCTGGAACTGATACAGGTTGGGGTGCTACTACAGGATTGGGCATGTAAACTTGTGCCTGTTGTTGTACTGGCGGTTGTGCATATACCTGTGGTGCATAAACTTGTTGTGCTTGCGGATAGCTGTAAATTTGTGACTGAGGGTACGAATACATAGATTGAGTCTGTTGAGCACCAGGTACATTTACCTTAGGATCAACAATATTAATCTTAATTGCATTGTATTCCGGAGCCGGAATCTGTGCCTGTTGAATCGGCATAGTGTAATTTGGTAAAGGTGACTGTATCATTTTTTTCCCCTTATTTAACTTAATTCATTAGCTAATTATTAAATATTGCTGAAGATTTAAAATTGCTATTTTGTAATTATTTGATTAATAATTTGTAACATTAACAAATTTGTTTAAAAGTTTAAAAAAGCAACCGTAAGATAAACGGTTGCCTGTTATTTAAGCTGTATAATTTACATTTTGTCCAACATTTTCGGGTTGAGGTACAACTGGCTGCTGCGGCATAACAGGTGCTGATGTACCGACAGTGGCACCCTGAATATCTATTTTTATAGCGTTAAATTGTGGAGCTTGAGGCATTGCCGGTGCCTGAGGCATGGGTGCATAAGTAGTAGGTTGGTTTATCATTTTCCCTCCGTTAAACAGATGTAGGTGGTTTACAATAGCTTAATAACCAAATATAAAAAAATTTGTTAGCTATACACCGGATAATTAACAAAAGTTAACAAAAACTTCAGATACGCATTAACATCATTAAAATATTCCAGTAAAACTAGAATATCCCTAAAAATCTATAAATGCAAATTTTAATTGTAATATCCCTATAAGATTAGTAGTAAAATTTAACCTTTTGTATTAAAATTCTATTAAAGGGGATAAATTATGCCGATGAAACATTCAACATATTCAGTAATTATAGTAGGCAGCGGAATAGCTGGATTGTATGCAGCTATAAAGCTCGCTCAAACGGCAAAAGTCCCGGATGGCATTCTTTTATTAACTAAATCAACACTTTCTGAGTGCAATTCAAGATATGCACAGGGCGGAATTGTTGGTGTTTTGGATGAAAACAAGCAGGATTCAATTAGCCTGCATATTGCCGACACTATAAAAGCAGGTTGTGGATTATCTGATTTTAATGTTGTGAAATTTATTTCAGAAAACAGCCAGCATGCCATAAAAGATTTAATGGCATGCGGAGTGAACTTTGATAGAAACGAGCACAATCAGCTTAATTTTACACTTGAGGGAGCTCACAGTGTAAGAAGAATACTCCATGTCGGCGGAGATGCGACAGGATACGGCATAGAAAAAGCACTTGTTGAAAAAATAAAGAATGATAAATCGATTGCCCCTAATATAACTATCTACGAACAAACTCTTGCTGTTGAGCTGCTTGTTGATGCAAATGACAATTGCAGAGGGCTTATCTCCTTTAATTCAGCTACTAAAGAATATGAGGCACTTTATGCTCCAGTAACTGTTCTTGCAACAGGCGGTACAGGACAGGTATATAAATATACTACAAACCCCTCTGTTACTACAGGTGACGGGCTTGCTCTGGGGATAAAAGCTCACGCTGATATTAAAGATATGGAGTTTATCCAGTTTCATCCAACGGCCCTCTCTCTTGAAAACAGTGATTCAAGATTTTTGATTTCTGAATCTGTTAGAGGCGAAGGTGCTAAGTTAATAAACCAGAATGGTGAATATTTTATGCAAAATCACCCGCAAAAAGATTTGGCGCCAAGAGATGTCGTTGCTAGAGAAATATATTCGCAGCTTTCCAAAGGTAATAAAGTATTTCTGGATGCTTCGTTTATTGGAATTGATAAATTTAAACGAAGATTTCCTAATATTTACAAGACATGCCTTGAAAATAATATAGATATTACAAAAGATTATATTCCGGTAGCACCTGCGGCTCATTATTGTATGGGCGGGTTAAAAACAGAAGTCAACGGAAAAACTTCAATAAATAATCTATATGCGATAGGAGAGACGGCATGTACATCATTGCATGGTGCGAACAGACTGGCCAGCAATTCACTTCTTGAGTGTGTAGTTTGCGCTTATGAGCTTGTGAATACTTTGTCAAAACAAAATTTGCACAGCTCAAAAATCATTGATGAAACGGTTCTAAATACTATTAAAAAATATGCTGATTCTGAAAACGAAAGTTCGGAAGATTTTGATATTAAAGCGCTTAAAGATAAAGTTAAAAACATTATGTGGAATAATGTTGGAATCATTAGAACAGAATCTTCTTTATTGACCGCACTTTCAGAGATAAATAAAATTGACGAAATTTTCGTTAGTAAAGATAAATGTGCATCCCTTGACGAATATGAACTCAGAAATATGTTGCTTGTTGCAAAATGTATTATAAATGCAGCACTAAGCAGAAAAGAGTCAATTGGTGCTCATTATAGAGCTGATTTCCAAACTACAAATACACCTTTAGGTGAGCATGCCTGTACTGTAGAAAAATCAGAGGACAAAGCAGATGACTCAAAAATTATTGCATAGTTTTATTGTTGAAGAACATATAAAAAATGCTCTTAAAGAAGATATAGGCTTTGGTGATATTACTACTGATTTTTTATACAGCGATACTGACGAAATTACAGCACAGTTGAATACTAGAGAGGATACTGTGGTATGCGGCATCGAGGTATTCAAACTAGTTTTTTCTATATTATCAGATAAAGTTAAAGTTAATACTTTTTATGAAGACGGAGCTTGGGTTGAAAAAAATACCACTCTAGCACAAATAAAAGGCCCTGCAAGAGCGATATTAACAGCTGAACGCACAGCTTTAAATTATATGCAAAGAATGTGTGGCATTGCTACTCAAACTAAAAAATATCAGGACGCAATTGCTCCCTATACTGCCAAAGTTACTGATACACGGAAAAACACTCCAGGGTTCAGAATGTTTGAAAAATATGCAGTTATGATAGGCGGGGCAAGACTTCATAGATTTAATTTATCTGACTGTGTCATGATAAAAGACAATCATATAAAGCATGCCGGTTCTATTACAAAAGCTGTAGAATTAATAAAAAATAATTTATCTCATGCCCACAAAATAGAGGTAGAATGTGATACTTTTGAGCAGGTACGAGAAGCTGTACAGGCTGGTTGCGATATTATAATGCTTGATAATATGTCAATTGACGAGATGAAAAAAAGTGTTGAATTTATCAACAAGAGGGCTATTGTAGAAGCGAGCGGCAATGTTAAAATAAATACAATAAATGAAATAGCATCTACGGGGGTTGATGTTATTTCAACGAGCGCAATTGTAGCGCAGGCTCCTGTGATTGACTTAGGATTGGATATTTTATAGATGACTTTTAAGATAGCAGTATTTATAAAGCAGGTGCCAGATACTGATGATATCAGGTGGACGGAGCACAATACTATACAAAGAGAAGGACTTGAATCCGTTATAAATCCGTATGATATAGGCGCAATTCAGTTGGCAAAAAACGTAAAGTTTTTATTGAATGATTGTGAAATAACAGCTGTATCAATGGGACCGCTTCAAGCAAAGGAGGCGTTGAAAGAAGCCCTGGCAATGGGATGCGATAATGCATTTTTACTCTGTGATAAGAAATTTGCCGGTTCTGATACCCTTGCTACAGCTTATGTTTTGTCGCAATTTATAAATACTCATTTAAGTGATTTTAACTTGATAATATGCGGATATCAGGCGGTTGACGGTGATACTGCTCAAACACCATCCAGCCTCGCTCAAAAACTCAATATTCCGCAAATTACAGGAGTAACCGCTCTTAAAGATATAAATAATGAATATTCAATCTGGTTTAAGGAAACCAACTCCTATAATCAGCAAATCAAAATTCAACACCCGGCTTTAATATCAACAACAATTAAAAACGCGGAAATATTGCCGGATATAAATAGCTATATCAGGGCTAATTCTACTGAGGTAAATGTATTAAGCGCCGATGCTATTATGGCGGACACGTTAAAAACAGGGTTTGCTGGTTCTCCAACACAGGTTAAAAGAGCTTTTAGGCCAGAAATTGAACGTAATACAAAACTTGTAGAAGTAGAAAATACTGATGAGGTTGTGGATTGTATTTTAGATATTATAAGAGAATGCAAGGAACGCGATGACGACTAAAACGCTTGTTTATATTGAAAGTAATAATAATGTAATTGAGAGAGTTTCAAAAGAAATTATATCTCACGTAAGGCATTTTTTTGCTGATTCAACTGTCTACGGGGTTATCGTCGGTGATGAATACTCAATAGAGGCTGTATTACCTGAATTAAAAAATTTAGGATTAGAAAACGTTTTTGTCATACAAAATCCGCTGCTTTCAACATACAATGTCTGCACATACTCAAATGTCATTGCACAATTAATAAGTAACATTTCACCGGATGTATTTTTAATGGGAGCGACTTCAAGCGGTCGTGAACTTGCACCGAGGATTGCATCAAAGTTGGACATAGGGCTAACAGCAGATTGCACGGATTTGCAGCTTGATATTGATGGAAAATTACTCGCGACACGTCCTACATACGGCGGAAAAATGATGGCAACAATTATTTCCAAAACAAAGCCAAACTTTGCAACTGTTCGTCAGGGAGCATTTAAATTGAGGCAGATTCCAATGCTGCACACAGAAATCTCTTATTTTGATGCAAATGTAGCTGATGTTGCGAGTACGCTCTATAAATATGAAATTCTTAAAACAGAGGACAAAGAACAACCTGAAGACTGGACTAATGCTGATGTTATAGTTGCTGGGGGCTTAGGATTAAAATCTAAGGAGAACTTTGAGCTTATATACCGCCTTGCTGAACTATTAAACGCTAAACCGGCGGCTTCTCGCGCCGCAGTTGAACTCGGATGGGCTCCACAAAGTATACAGGTTGGACAAACAGGAAACTCTGTGACCCCAAAACTGTATATTGCATTTGGAATATCAGGAGCGCTTCAACATATGATAGGTCTAACTAATGCACAAAAAATAATAGCGGTTAATATTGATAAAAATGCCCCAATTATGAATACAGCAGATATTGCTATACCTGCTGATGCTGTGGAAGTTATAAACTATATGTTGTCTAAATTATCAGACTAACCCCTCTTTTATAGCCTTAACAGCAGCCTGAGTCCTGTCATCTACAACAAGTTTTTGTATAATATTACAAACATGAGCTTTAGCCGTATGTTCACTTATAGTAAGTGTATTGGCTATTTCTGCATTAGACTGGCCATCTACAACAAGTTTCAAAACTTCATACTCTCTTTCTGTAAGATTGGCGTGCTGTGCACGAAATGCAGCTCTAGATGTCTGTTTTTGTGGAATAAAACAAGAGGATTTATCCCTTATCAGCGGAACAATTTGCGGGTCAAGCCAGATTGCGCCATCATTGACTGTTTTTATAACCATAAGAAGTATTTCGGTGTTAATATCCTTAATAACATATGCATAGGCCCCCGCGCTAAGGGAATCCATTACTTCCTTTTCATTTATATGTGATGTAAGTATAACAATTTTTTGTTCTGGATTATTAGCCAAAATCCTTCTTGTAGCCTCTATTCCAGACATATCCGGCAGTCCTATATCCATAAGAATAACATCCGGCTTTGTTACTCTTGCTTTATCTATAGCGTCTTTAGCACATTCCGCCTCAGCAATAACCTTTATGTCCTGTGTTTCATTAAAGAGCGATTTAAGACCAACTCTGAGTAACTTATGGTCTTCAACCATAAGAAGTGATATTGATTTCATAACAAATTCCTCTCTCGCATGAATTTTTCTAATTAAAATATAATTAAAGTTGAATGAAACTACATCACCATAAAAAATTTATGAGTAGCATAATTTTTAATTTTAAAACTTAAAACTTATTTATTACTTATCGATATATACCGATAACATTTGTGGTTAATCCAATTAATACGAGTCGATATATAACGATAATCATTTGAGATGTTTTTAAAATATTATCATTGTGTGTCGGTGCGATACATATTGATAACATTATTAATAATTAGCTATAATTTAACAATAAAATTATAATAGTATTATGAAAATGGATTATAAAGATAACTATTTCAATTTTACTTTTACAGCCGATAAATCGACAGGATTATATAATAATATTGTCGGTGATGTTTATCATTCCATATATGGGGCTCTTGAAGAGGCTGAGGAAAAGTTTATTGCACCGCTGGATTTTATCAATAATTATTATTGTAAGCCGGAGATAAGAGTCCTGGATATATGCTATGGCATAGGCTATAACACAAAAGCATTCTTAAAAAAAATCCTGCAAACAAATTATAAAGGTAATATAAAAATAGATATTCTCGAATATGATAAAAATCTTGTAACAATTTCACCTTTTATAAAAGATAATTTATTTAATACTTATCCAGAGGTTTCTTATATCTTATCTGCATCTTTAATCAATGAAGTTTATAATAACAGAGATACAATAAAATCTATAATGTCAGATAAATATAACTATAAATTTTTTGAGCCATTTTATAGGAATTTAGTTAAACAATTTTATTATTTTGGGTATAACTATAAGCCCCAGAATAAAAATAATTCGTTTTTACATAATATATATTATCATTGTATATCGCAGCGTATTAAAAAGCCTCCTAAAGCCTTTAAATTTAATAATTTTATAATAAAGCCGTATTTTGATGACGCAAGAGCAACTATTCAAAAGTTATCAAACAAATACGATATTATATTTTTGGACGCGTTTACCCCATCAAAACTCCCAACTCTATGGACACTCGAGTTTTTTATGCAGCTTTATAAACTCGCCAGTGAAGATAGTCTGCTTGTTAGTTACACAAATTCTACTGCTGTCAGACACGCAATGACCGACGCTGGATTTTACGTAGGCAAGTTATTTGACTGCAATAAAAGACATTGTGGTACAATTGCCTCACCTAATAATAATTTAATAAAAAATAAGTTGGACAACTATGATATTGGGCTTATGCATACAAAAGCAGGAATATACTATAGAGATAAAAATTTAAACTCTACTGCCGAGGAAATAATTTATCTTTATAACAAGGAAAAAGCTGAATCAAAGTTGCAATCTTCAAGTCAGTTTATAAAAAAATATAAAATGGAGAACATATATGAACCAGTATGAGTTAACAGTATGCGGCGGAGGAACAGCCGGTGTAGCAGCTGGGTATATCGGAGCAAAATACGGATTGAAAACTCTGATAATAGAAAAAAATATTCACCTTGGCGGCACTATGACATCAGCCCTTGTTATGCCCGTCATGAAGTCTAATACAAATAATATAAATTGTGAATTTTATAATGACTTTATTGAAGAGCTAAAAAAATATAACGGTCAGATTACATATTCTGACGGAAATCGAGGATGGTTTAATCCTGAACTTTCTAAAATTGCGCTGGACAGTATGCTGGAAAGAGTAAAATGTGATGTGTTATACAATACTGAAATTGTTGATGCTGTTACAGAAAATAATCACATTAAATCCATTTGTATTTCAGCAAAAATGTTATCATTATATATCGATTCGTTATATTATGTAGACGCAACTGGAGACGGAAATTTTTCACAAATTTTAAAAAATAATATTTTAAAAAATCCAAACTCAAGACAACCAATGACATTGCGTTTTCATATATCAAATATTGATATGAAAACTTTTTCTCAATGGCTATTAGAAATAGATAAAGATAGGGATGTTACTTCTGTATACGAAGTTAATGGAGAAACTCATTTGTCTACTGCATGTACGTGGGATATGAGCAAAAATTGGGCTCTTAGACCGATTTTCGAGCAAGCTGTTAAAAATGGTGACTTGAAAGAGCAGGATACAGCCTATTTTCAGATATTTACAATTCCTGGAA
Organism: Candidatus Gastranaerophilales bacterium; assembly: GCA_944325565.1. Classification (GTDB taxonomy): domain Bacteria; phylum Cyanobacteriota; class Vampirovibrionia; order Gastranaerophilales; family Gastranaerophilaceae; genus Limenecus. Next base: position 19,697 of record CALVAT010000002.1, on the reverse strand, counting down.
TGCCCGGTACAATCTCTTTAAATTGCCCTAGAATAGTGCTGGACAAGGATATTGACCCTCTTGATCCATTCGCGGCATCAAAAGCTTTAACACTTGGAAGAATGCAGATTTGGCGATTGTATTGCTTTCTTAAAAAGTACTTTCCAGGGTTTGAAAACTCATATATCTCTAATATTGCGGACATGATTGGCATAAGAGAATCAAGAAGAGTTGAAGGGGAAAAAATTTATACAAAAGACGATATTTTAAGCGGTAAAACATATAATAATCCTGTTTTACACGCGGATTACCCTATTGATATACATTCTTATAATAAGGATGGCTATACTCTTCAGCATACAAAAGTTGATTATGAGTTGCCACTCAAGTGCCTAAAGGCTTCAGGCTATGACAACTTATATATTGCCGGTAGAATTGTATCTGCTGATTTTGAAGCACAAGCGGCTTTAAGAATACAATCTTCCTGTTTTTCAATGGGTGAAGCTGTAGCCAGAGATGTTATTAATTTGATAGATAAAAAATAATACAATCGTGTTTATGATAAAGTATAAATATGTTTACAGGTCTTGTTGAAGAAATAGGTAAAATAGTTGCTATAGACAAAGCTCACAATGCGCTTTATTTTACCATTGAGTGTAAAAAGCTACTTGATGGATTAAAAGTAGGTGACAGTGTTGCTATTAATGGTGCCTGCCAGACTGTGACAGAATTATTACCACGAGGGTTCAAAGTTTTTGCATCCTCAGAGACACTTGAGGTCACAACGTTTGCATCTATGATTGCGGGATCTTCTGTAAATCTTGAGAGAACTTTGCGCCTGTGCGACAGATTAGACGGGCATATTGTAAGCGGCCATGTTGATGGAACGGCGATTGTTAAAAATCTACACACAAACGGTGAAACAACTATATTTGCATTTGAAGCAAAAGAGAATCTGACAAAACAGATTGTAAAAAAAGGTTCAGTAACAATAGACGGTATTAGTCTTACTGTTTCAGATATTGATAAAAATATCTTCAAGGTTGCTGTTATTCCGCACACTTTTATTAATACAAACCTGAAATATTTAAAAACAGGCGATAAAGTTAACCTTGAAACAGATGTAATTGCAAAATATGTTGAAAAATATTTATTATCGAACGATAATAGCAATAAAGCCACTACCATTGATATAGATTTATTAGAAAGAAACGGGTTTCTTTAAATGTCTGTACTTGAAAATATACAAAAAGTATACAATAACGATAAAGATTTTAAATTTGATTCTGTCGAAGATGCAATTGAAGCAATAAAAAAAGGCTCAATGGTAATAATAGCTGATGACGAATCAAGAGAGAATGAAGGCGATTTAATATGTGCAGCAGAATATGCTACACCTGAAAACGTTAATTTTATGATAACAGAAGCTAAAGGCGTTTTGTGTGCCCCGATAAGTGTATCTAGAGCGAGAAAGCTTGGCCTGGATTATATGGTCAAAAATAATACAGACATAAAAGGTACTGCATTTACTCAAAGTATTGATGCAGACCCTAAATATGGCGTTACTACCGGAGTATCTGCTTTTGATCGTTCCGTAACATTGAAGCTTATGGCTCAGGATAATTCTACAGGGGCTGACTTTAGACAACCGGGACATATATTCCCGCTTATAGCAAAGCAAGGCGGTGTTTTAGAAAGGGTTGGACATACAGAGGCTGCTGTTGATTTGTGTAAACTTGCAGGATTGAAAGATGCCGGTGTCTGCTGCGAAATAGTTAATCCTGACGGCTCAATGGCAAGACGTGATGACTTGAAGAAATTTGCTGACAAACATAATTTAAAATTTATTACAGTAGCACAGCTTATAGCATACCGTCTTAAAAATGAAAAATTAATGGTTAGAGAGGCTCAGGTTAATTTACCTACTGCATTCGGAACCTTTACGCTTATCGGCTACAGGCACGCATTAACAGGACAGGAACACGTTGCTTTACTAAAAGACGATGGTTCAGATAAAATCCCTCTGGTAAGAATGCACAGCATCTGTCTAACAGGTGATACTTTCCATAGCTTACGATGCGACTGCAACAGCCAGCTGCAAAATTCAATGAAAATGATTGATAATTACGGAAAAGGCGCTGTAGTTTATTTAATGAACCACGAAGGCCGCGGAATCGGTATTGTTAACAAAATAAAAGCATACGCTCTGCAGGATAAAGGTGAAGATACAATTCAGGCCAACTTATCCCTTGGTTTTAACTCAGATTTAAGGGATTATGGTGATGGAGCACAAATTTTGCTTGATTTAGGCTTTAAAAAATTCAAACTTATAACAAACAATCCACAGAAAATTGTTGGATTGGAAGGGTATGGGCTTGAGATACTAGAAAGAGTGCATGTGGATTCTGAATGTACCAAATATAACTACAAATATCTCTGTACAAAAGCAAATAAAATGCACCACATGCTAGAAATAGATAAAATGAAGGAATCTTTGGAGCAAATATAATGACGGAAACATTGGCTTATAAAGTACAAGAATATAGTGACGAGTATAAAAATATTTTTAAAGGTGTATACAATGACTTTAAAAATAAAGCTTATTCCCTTTATAAATTCGAGCTTGAACCGCTTGAATATGATGAGTTTACAGCAAGCCTGAATGCCGGATTGATAAAATGTCTTATTTTATTCGAGGAGCAGATACCTACTGCATTTCTTGTCTATACTACAGAAATAAGCGAGGCTCTAGAACTTAATATTATTCATTGCCTTGGGGAAGAAAATCTCAACTACAAAAGGCGCCTTTTAATGGATAAGTTTATGGAAATTAATCAGGAGATAATAAAAGAAAAAGTGATTACTTATCCAATGCTTGGTTCGCAGGATGAATTTACGCCAGAGATAACCAACTACGGTTTTAAACTCGTTGGACTGGCTGTAGAAAGGCTTAATTTTTCGAATATTGGTTCACTGGAGGTATTTAAAGCATATAAACAAAAACCGCTCCCTGAAGGCTACAAAATAGTTGAATGGGACTCTAAATATAAAGATGAAGTTGTAAATGTTATAAATACATCATTTGAAAATACATCTGATGCATTGTTTGACCCAAGATTCTCATCTAAAGAGGGATGCAAAGACATACTAAATAAAATTACATACGGTATATACGGCCGTTTCCTAGATGAGTGCTCAAGCGTACTTTTACACAACAAAAAACCTGTTGGAATTTGTTTTGCAAATATTACAGCAGGTAGAATTGCCAATATACCTCTTATCGGAATGAAAAAAGAGCACTGCGGCAAAGGGCTTGGAGAAGCGATGCTTCATACAACTATGACAAAATTAATAAGTAAACATTTAAACCATTTGTCAGAAGTTAATGCAAGCACAGAGACTGATAATTATCCGGCATTAAAAATGTACAGGAGAATGGGGTTTAAAGAAGATTACTATTATCCTCAAGCATACAGACCTGTTAAATAACGTTACAAATGTAATAACTTTTCTAAAGTTATTTTTCACTTTGACGATAAATAAGTTACTATACATTTATTTATTCAGGGGTGAATATATGTACGTTGCCATATTTAACACGAGTTTAAGTCTAAAAGTTACACGAAAAAATAACTCAAGCTCTGTATCACAAACAGAGGAATCTAACTTATTTAATCAACAAAAATCTGCAGAAATTGACTCAACTAAAGCACAACTGACAGCAAAACACATGACCGAAATGGCTACCGCAATTGATCTAGCAGATAAAATGATTAACAATACCGATATTTTAAGCAAATTGAATGCTAATGAGCTTACTTCCGTTGCATTGAGCGCTTCATCGAAAGCAAATGCTATTATAAGCTCACTGAAATCTGCAATAAGCAGTTATGCCGCTGAAATAGCGAATATTATGAATAATCCTTTTTTAAGCGATTCAGAAAAAAAATCTAAAATTAAGCTTATTGAAGACAAAATTAAAGCAACTGCTCAAGAAGCTACCTCAAAGATTATGAATTTGTATTTAATTTCTGAGATGATGGTGAGCCTGTCGTCTACTGTTGCTGCATTAAAAGGTACAGGATTCAACGTATCAGAGTTTACATCGCTGTTAAAACAGGCGCTGTCTACGGTTAATACACAACCCTCTGATTTGTCCGAAGTGTCAAACAGTACAGAAATATATGACACTATCGATAAAAATGAAAAAAACTTTTTTAACGGTAATGCAAAAGAAGCAATGATAGCACAGGCTGACAAAGCTGATAAAAAGCTTAAAGAAAATGAAACGCTTTTAAAAAGAGATGATTTGTCAAAAGAAGAAAGAAAGCGTATACAATCCGAAAATGTGCTCTACAAAACAGAAAAGAAACTGCTTGAATCACTTACGGATTAATACACGCTTACAATCTTATGCAACTCTGCCCTTAAAGCTCTGTTCAAGCTGTCTTTCAATTTCCGATTGAACATGGAACTCTTTTTTGCCGTTTTGATGTTTTTCTCTGTATTTCATCATAGAATAGGGTACAATCAAACCTAAGAAGAGACATGTAATACCCATATTAGCTGCAACAGAACCTATTTTCATATTTCTGCAAGCTTTTAAGAATGCACCGATATCTTTGTGTTTGATTGCTTGTTGATAGAGTTTATCAATGTTATTTGCGCAATCGTCAATATCGGAAATCTTGATATATTTTTGTGGATCAATTTTATGTGTGTTCACAGCCTTGCCTGTGAGTTTTTGCCACCAGTTACCGTTAACTATGGTTTTAATTAAACCTGAATGCTTAGCAGCTTTAATAACTGTATTATCTTGATTTTTTGCATCATAAATGAACTCATACAGCGCTTTTTGGGCATTGCTTAATTCCGCCTTAGCAGTTTCTGTTTTATTTGCCTTCAGATTTTCTTTAGCCGATTGAACCGCATTTATTAAATCTTTAACTTCTTTTACGTCCTTTGCGGCTTTTCCGCTTGTGATAGAATCATTCATATAGGTTGAAGAAAGAACTTCTGCATGCAAACCTATAGGCTTACCTAATTTTTCACTGATTTTTTCAATGCCTTCCTGAACATATCTACCAGCAACATAAAGGAAGAATAACAAGCTGCCTTCTTTAATTGCGGTTTCTGCGAATTCAGTTTTGGTTCTTGAAGCAATAAGTCTTTCACCGGTAATACCTGCGTCAACGATAAATAAGTTTTTAACAGGATCAAACATAAAGCTTGAAAGAGTTGAACCTAAGCCCTTGAATGCAATGTTTTTATTATTTGCTTTATTCTGATGTTCACCATCTGACATAAATGCTTTAAAAGCAGGGCTTTTTGCAACATTATTACTATAAAAATGTTGTTCTGATTTCTTAGCCCAGAACTGTTTTTCTATTTCTTTCTTGGTGTAGTGCTGTTTAACTTTAACAAGGGTAAAGAAAGAAGCTAAAGTTAATGCAGTGGCAGCAGCAAATTTTCCAAGGAACAAGCCTTGCGCCTTTTTGGAATTTTTAACAACATTATTTAATGATTGAGAAATATTTGTGTCTTTAAGCGTTTGTGCATATTTTTGAGCAGCGCTTAACTGTTCGTTATCCTTAAGCAGTCTAACATCTACATCAGGATTCAATTTAGCAAGTTTATAGACTGAATTATCAATAGCCCATTTAAAAAATGGTAGTCCTCCCATCCAGATAGCCTGAGTTCCAAATTCGTCAATAAATCTATCTTTTGCTTCTATTTTTCCGCCTGCGTCGTAAGAAAAAGCTGTCATCCCTGTGCTGTTTACGACGTCTTTAGTAAACAAGGGGAGTAAATTTGAGTGATCGCCAAAAGTTGAAGTAATTTTATTAATTAACATTTAAATATCCTTTATACACCGGGGTATAGCGTACTATAGACCCCATACCAAGTTCATAACTAATACAATTTCAGAGTTTGCTCTTGATTGTGTATATCGTCGATTATTAAACATTTGATTTCTCCTTAGATTTATACATTCAATACCTGTGAAGGTTTATTTGTGCTATTAAAATTAACTATTTTTATAATTTGTAACAAATATTTTGATTTTTTAGAGACAAAAAAGTCTTCCGAATTTATCAGAAGACTCCACAAATTCTGCTCTATGCTCATGCGGAAATACCGCAATCTTTTCAAAATATTGCGAAGACTTCTAGTTCGTATAAAACTGTCGCTTTTGGTACTTTCTAATTCTCATTTTTTTACCAATAAAAATGTTAATACTACACTATATAGTAATACATAAAAATAAATTTTTGTCCAGCGTTTTCAAGCATTTTCTTGAATAAATTTTAATAAATATATCGCAATAATTTAACGCGACACAGGAATAATGTGCTAGAATAATTAAAACTAAACTGGTATTACGTTAAAAGGAGAGAAGAATGGCTCACGAATTGAAAGTTTACATGGATGCTGACATTGATAAAAGCAAAATCCTTAATAAAAAAGTTGCTGTTATAGGCTACGGCTCACAAGGTTACGGGCAATCAACCAACCTTAAAGACAGCGGAGTTGATGTTGTCATAGGGGCCAGATTGGGCGGAGCTTCCGCAAAGAAAGCTCAAGCAGAAGGCTTAAAAGTTATGAGCATTGAAGACGCTGTAAAATGGGCTGATTTAATTCAAATTCTTATCCCTGATGAAGTTCAGGCAAAAGTGTACGAAGAACAAATCAAACCCAATATGCGTCCAGGACAATATTTGATGTTTGCTCACGGCTTTAATATACATTTTAAAAGAATTGTACCCGCAGCTGATATAAACGTATTAATGGTAGCTCCGAAAGGCCCGGGACACACGGTAAGAAGCGAGTATCAGGCAGGCAAAGGAGTTCCTTCTTTGATTGCTGTATATCAAGACCCTGCAGGAGATTCAAAAGAAGTTGCACTTGCTTACGCTTCCGCTATAGGTGCAGGAAGAGCAGGTATTTATGAAACTTCATTCAAAGAAGAAACTGAAACCGACCTCTTTGGCGAGCAAGCTGTTCTTTGCGGCGGTCTGTCAGCATTAATTACAGCTGGTTTTGAAGTGCTCGTTGAGGCTGGATATTCTCCATATATGGCTTACTTTGAATGTTTGCATGAAATGAAGCTGATTGTTGACCTTGTAAATCAGGGCGGTATCTCTGATATGAGATATTCAATTTCAAATACTGCAGAATGGGGTGACTTGACTATCGGTCCTAGAATAATAACTCCTGCAGTTAAAGAAGAAATGAAAAAAGTTCTTAAAGAAATCCAGGAAGGCAAATTTGCAAAAGAATGGATTGAAGAGTACGAATCAGGCATGAAAAAATTCAAGGCTCTTGAACAAGCAGGTGAGGAACACCTGATTGAAAAAGTAGGAAAAGAGCTTCGCTCAAAATTTGCATGGAAAGATAATGACAAAATCATAAACAGAGATAAAAACTAACATATCTGTATACATTATTGTAAGACCGGAATTTTGATATTCCGGTCTTTTTTTGTCTAATATTGACTTTTTACTATAAATCATTAAACTCGCAAAAGGTTAGTTTTCTTATATTTTTTAAAACAATTGTAAATTTTTTGTAACATTATAAAACAAATTACTAAAGTTTTAGCAAAGGTATGCCGACTATAAAAACAGATATGCAAATTAAAAAAAATCATAAGGAGTATTAGCAATGGGAATGGCAGCATCACAAGCCAGATACCTCGGCTTAACAGCAAGAAAAACAAACGTTGAATACGAAGGTCAGCAGGTAAACCAGGAAAGAACTGCTCTAGCAAATCAGAGCGCCGGTTTATTCAACCAAATGTTGTCACTCAATGTGCCAACCCCACCTTCTGCTAATGATTATACAAAAACAGAGTATGTATTCACAGATAACTCTACAAGTCAAAAATATACTATTGACAGCATATACAGAAATCCAACTCCTGATGAAGACGGTAACTATCTTTACACTATTTCTACATACAGATCAACAACGGATGTTCTTTCAAACAGATCTGAAATCGTAAGCTCTGGAACAAGCTCAAACAGATTTACTATCTCAAGAGGCGATGATGATACTTATACAATTCAGATAGGTCACAACACTTCGCATACAATAATTGAACCACAGCAATATACAGCATTAACTTCAAAATTCCAAGAAGCTGATGAAAAAGCTGGTATAACAGACAGCCAGATTACAGATGACACTACATTTTTTAAATTTACAGATGGTGGTGTTGAATACTACATACCAACATCCGCTGATGTTCAAACTCTTGAAGACTTAATGAATTATAATGGTACATTAACAATGTACTCAGCAGAAAGTACTGCTAAAACTGAATATAAAACATATAATGATGCGGTTCTTGAATCTGCTGGCGATGGAACAGGAAGATATACATCAGTAACTTTCACTAATGAAAATGGAGATGTTGTTACCTGTACATTGACACAACAAACAACTCAAGATGACGAAGCTTATGATGCAGCAATGGAGACATATAATGCAGAAAAAGCTATTTATGACAAAACAATTTCAGAAATAAACGCACAAACAGAAATTATTCAACAACAGGATAAAACTCTTGAATTGCACTTAGATCAGTTAGACACAGAACAACAGGCAATTCAGACAGAAATGGACGCAGTTAAAAAGGTAATAGATAAAAACATAGAAGAAACATTCAAAACATTTGCATAATACTCCAATTTTTAAACCGGCTTTTTAATAGTCTGCTTGAAAATTAGAAAGCCGGTATTTATTTAAAAATTCGGGGTACATCAAACAGAGGATTTTTCTTTTAAGAGACTTTAAAAATTGTTATATCAACATTTATAATTAAGGTAATAAAACTTAATATAAAATGCCTTAAATATGACAATTCAAGAAAGATAATTAAATTTAAATGGTTAGCAAGTAAGAACGGAGACACAATAATATGGGTATGGCAGCATCACAGGCAAGATACTTAGGTATTACGGCAAGAAAAATTAATGTTGAGTATGAAGGACAACAGGTAAATCAGCAGAGAACAGCACTGGCCAATGAAAGTGCTGGTTTGTTTAGAAGACTTTTATCATTGAATTCACCAACCCCGCCAACTCAATCAGAATATTACACTGATGTATATCAATATAGCGACGCAGCAACTTCAGATGGTAAAGTTACGATATCATCGATTACACCTAATGAAGGAACTGATCCACAAACTTATACTGTTATTACAAAATACAATGAGGATGTACCTCAGTACAACGTTTCAAGTAATCAATCTGTTTATGTGAACAGTACATCTAGCGGAAACAAGATATATTTAAGCAACGGCAATAATTACGACTTATCAAACAGCATTACTGATTTGCCTCAATATATGCTTGATGAATTTAATAAAAATCCTAATTTAACATATCAAAATGAAACAACAGATCAATATTATATGTTTACGAATGCTTCAAACGGGTCAACATATTATATTAACGCAACTAAAACTGGCTTTGATCCAACAACGGCAGGAAGCCAGAATGTTGACTTGCTCAATGTTATGACTGTAGAACAAGAAACAACAAAAACTATAAATAATGCTACGGTCGGAACATCTTCTTCAGGCTTGTATAACTCAATCAGCTGGACTGATGAGCAAGGATATCAGTATAACTACAATCTTTCTGTTGCACAGGAATATGACGAACAGGGATATAATGATGCAATGGAACAGTATAACGTTGATAAAGCAAATTATGAAAAAGAGGTTGCTGATATCAACGCAAAAACAGAAGAACTTCAGGAAACTGATAGAACTCTTGAATTAAGATTAAAACAACTTGATACAGAGCAAGAAGCTTTGCAGACAGAGCTTGATTCAGTCAAGAAAGTTATTGATACTAACGTTGACAATGTATTTAAGACATTTCAATAATTAATTGGATAGTTAGATTATGTGAGGGCACTATGTCTTATAAAAATGACGGATATCTTGTAATAGCAAATAAATTCGGTAAGGCCAGTTCAGATGCAAAGGCTGAATTATTTGAAACATACGATAGACTAAGAGATTTGACCGTAAGCGGTTCAGCTCTTGATGGCGGCGGCTTTGGTACAGCCGGAAGCTTTTTGTGGCAAATTGCAAGATTAATTTCCCCAAGTGCCTTCATGCCGATTATGGGTGGCAACACCAGTATGAACATTCCAGGAACTTCATACTGGTCTCCGATAAGCGGTGGTAACTCTATTTTAGACAGCGGTAGCGCATCTTTCGGAATTACAGATTTGGGCAACTATCCTGGTTTTCCCAGCGGTGCTGCTCCTATTGCCTGGGGCTTTGGTATGGATACCAGTTACAGTGATGGTACAATTACAGGCGGCGCATCAAGTTTATACTCAGCAAGCAGTATAGGTGGTTCTGTCGGCCTCAATGCAGCTGCCTATGGCGCCGGGGTTGCTTCAGGATTTGGAGTACCTGGAACATCTTGGGTATTACCTGCTGCAGGTATAGTTTCAGGTTTTGCGGGTGTTGTTCAAGCGATGGCACCTTATATGGGTGGTTTCGGGCTTGGAGCAACAGTTCTGGGTAACCTTTTACAAGGTACTTCTTCTGCAGGTCTTGCAGCATATCAAAATATTTCTGGCAGCATTTTGTCAAATGCAGACACAATACTTTCAAACAAGGTAAGAAATATTGAAACAGTTGTAAAAATGCTGGATACTCAAGGCGATATTGTTAAAAAGATGCTCAAAGATTCGATAGAAAGCGATAGCAAACAAGTTCAAAATATGTAGTAATATAAGGGGATGTATGATCAAAACAATTCACTCAGTTAATAAACTGATGTTATTTGTAATGCTAAAACAGATTGTAACATTTTATTACGATATCATCTTTAATAACTCTAATTTACTAAAGAAAAAAGAAAATGTGCCGATGAATACATCAGAGCATAAAAACTGTCTGGCTCTTTTAAAGGCGGCAGTTAATACAAATATTAACTTTATATATTAAGAAATATTAAAAAATTTCGAATATAGAGCAATAATATTTAGTGTTCTGTTTTTATTGTTATGTAGGTCCAAGTGGACAAGGAGTCAACATTGTTTCAAGCAGCTATAATGACAAACTTGCAAAAAATAGTTAACTTCTTTGGATACTTGATGTCTTATCTCAGAAAGCACAATCCGCTGCAGATATTTGCGTCTCAAATTATTACAATAGTTAAGGATTACCTGACTATGAACAGGAAGTTGAAAATGGCGAAGTACAGAGTAAACTACCAGATGTACAAATTGAACCAGATGGAACAGCTGATTGCAGAAAATAACGAACACGTCTTCCTGAGAGGAAATAAAATCAACCTGCAACGATAATTACTAGACAAGGGTGGTCCTATTATGGGCATGGCAACAGCACAACTGAGATTAATGTACTTAAATGCTTACAGACTCGATCTGGAGTATAAGGTACAATTGATTTCTGAAGCAAAAATGAATTTGTCAAAAACCTGCACGGATCTTCTCAATGTTGGCAGTGATTTAGATGCAGATGATCCTCTGGTTAAAAAACTTGAAGCACGTAAAGAGCGTTTAAATGTTATGGAAAAACAGCTCGATATGAAAATGGAGCAATATAAGCAAAAATTGCAAATGATTGAAACTGAATACTCATCTTGCGAACAAATGCTTCAAAAAAATATCGAGCGTTCATTCAAGTACTAATGGTACTAATTATCAGATTTAGAGAGTTTTGCGTTAGACATTGCAAGTTTTATGAAGTTTTTTGCCTCATTTATGGGTACAGCAAAACCAATACCAATATTGGAGATATTATTATCAGGATTATAAATTGATTGGCTGATACCGATTACTTCACCATGAATATTCATTATGGGCCCACCGGAATTGCCGGGATTAATTGCAGCATCAGTTTGTATCTTATTCTTCTTGTAGTCAATTCTTGAAACAATGCCGGTAGTCAATGTATTGCTAAAACCGAATGGATTGCCTATTGCAAGCACCCTTTGACCAACCTTGACTTTTTCAGAATCTCCCAGTTCTATAACGGGTAAAGTCTTTTTAGCATCGATTTTTATTATTGCCAGATCATTATCTTTACCCATTACAGATACGATATCACCTTTGAAGACCTCGCCGGTTGAAATTGTTACCTGCACAGATGGCGCACCTGTAATTACATGTGAACTTGTTAATATGTATCCTCTTGAGTCAATTACGCAACCAGTGCCAGTTGAAACGCCATCAGGCAAATCCGCTTCAATTAGAACAATGGAAGGCGATGCTTTTTCATAAATTGCTGTTATAGCAGAATCCTCATCATATCTATTTGTATCTAAAATACCGCAAAATGCAGCACTGGATGTGTACCCTGAAATAGCAAGTCCAAGCAATAAAGTAACAATAAATTTACGCATAATTCTCTCCTCATTCTCAATAGTTTTATTTACTGAAAAATTATGAATACAAATTATATAGCGGATAATGCTTTACAGGTTTCAAATAAAGATAATTAATTTTTATATTAAAATCAGTTCTAAAATTAAAAAGCTTAATAAATTATTTTATTTATTAAAAATTCGAATTATAATGATACTATGCTAACAACAGATAAAAATTTATTTACGCAATTTGATGACAGCATAATATCATCACTCACAAAAATAGTCGGAAAAGAAAATATAATAACGGATTCAGAAGGTGTGTATGCCTATTCCTTTGATTGTGCGCATATACCTTTTGACAAAAAATATCCCAGAGTTATTGTTTTGCCTGAAAATACAAATCAGGTTAGCGATATACTAAAAATTGCAAATAGAAGAAGAATACCGGTAATAGCAAGAGGCGCCGGCTCAAATCACGCTGGCGGATGTAACCCAGTAAAAGGCGGTATTATTCTCCATTTTTCAAAAATGAACAAAATTCTTGAAATAAACAATCAGGATTTAACCTGTAAAGTGCAGCCTGGAGTTGTTGTTGGGGATTTACAAAGGGCCGTAAGAGGCATAGGATTATTTTTTCCACCTGACCCTTCAAACCTTGCTGTTTCAACAATTGGCGGCGGAATAGCGTTGTCTTCGGGCGGACCGCGTGCGTTCAAATATGGAACCTTCAAGGATTATGTGCTGGATCTTGAAGTTGTTTTAGCCGATGGTTCTATAATTAAAACTGGTTCTCCTACTGTAAAAAATGTCACAGGCTACAATTTAACACAGTTAATAGTTGGTTCAGAAGGGACATTAGGTATAGTAACAGAAGCAACTCTCAGACTTATCCCAGCCCCAGAAACAACCAATGTGATGCTTGCTTATTTTGATACTATTGAGAGCGCAGTTGATGCAGTCAGTGGTATCATAAATAATCATATGACACCTTCAGTTATTGATTTGATTGATAAAAAAACAGTACAAACTATAGAAAGTTTTTACCCTAACGGACTGTTATGTGACAAGGAAGCTGTACTCCTTATAGAAATAGACGGCGATAAGGCTTCAGTAAAGGAGCAGGAAGAAAAAATTCTTCAAATATGCAAAGAATACGGCGCACAACAAATAGATTGTGCACAGGATGAACTTCAAAAACAAAAAATATGGACAGCAAGACGTTCCGCTTTTGGAGCGTGCGCTCAGCTTGCGCCTAATGTTATCACAGAAGATGTCGTAGTACCGCGTTCAAAAATCGCACAACTTTCCAAGGGAATACTAGAAATAAGCAAAAAATACAAATTGATAACAATGGTTATGGGACATATAGGAGATGGAAATATCCATCCTAATTTTGCGCTCGATTTAAGAGATGAAACTCAAAAAAGAAATTTTGAAAAAGCTAAAGAAGAATTGTTTAAACTCTCAGTGTCTCTTGGAGGTACATTGTCCGGAGAACACGGCATAGGATGCCAGAAAGCAAACTTTCTTCCTCTGGCTCTCGATAAAACAACATTAACGCTTATGATTCAAATAAAAAAGGTATTTGACCCGAATTATATTTTGAATCCTGAAAAAATGTTGTAAAATATTATTGTATATTAAAGGAGATTATAGTGAAAAATTGTGTAATTTACTGTACAGTACCTAATGAATTTAATGCAAACCTTATTGCTACAACTCTGGTTGAAGATAACCTCGCAGCCTGCGTAAATATCATTCCATCAATAACATCAATATACAAATGGGAAGATATAACACAAAATGACACAGAACTTTTGTTAATGATAAAAACGCAGGAAGAAAAATTCAAAGAGGTTGAACAAAAAATTAAAGAGCTTCACGAGAACACATTACCAGAAATTATTGCTGTACCAATTGTTCAAGGAAGTGAAGAGTACCAGAGCTGGATTGTTAAAGGTACATCATGAATCCAGCTGATACAGCTTTAAATACTGATAACGAAACCATTTTCAAAGAAATGGTGGACTATGTGCGCTCTCTCGGCGTTACTGTAAACACAACAACAAAAGCACGGGGGCATCAGGGTTTTTTCTTAAAAAACAGAATAGATATATCTTCAAATATTTCAACAGAAAGAAAGATTGAAGTATTAATTCACGAATTCACACACTATATACACGCCCAAATTGACTCTGATATAACAAAAAATCACGGACAACTTGAAAAATTATTTCCCGATTCTGATTTTGCAAGACTCGAAAAAGAACTTTTTGAGGTAACAAAACAGTTTGACAAAAATAAAGGATTCAGGCTTTTACAGGAAAAGAGGGCTTCTATTCTTTTGGAAATAAAAGATTGTTCGGCAAAAATAAAAAATAAATATCCGGATTTTAAACGTTCTGAACCATACAAAAAAATTGAAAAATTAATACGTAAAACTGATGCAAAATATCTTTTAAAGTATGACAGAGTAAGAGTAAAGAACTCCTTTTTCGGTGGCACAAAGGACTATTCGATTTCTACTCTTGCTTTAGATTTTCCACAGTTTGATGAGGAAACAAGAGAATATCTTTTACTTAAATCCAAACAAAGAATGCTAAAACGTGTAAGTTCGAGAATAAACAGGCTGAATAATTACTACAAACGCCCAACAGAATTATTTGCAAGATTTGTAGAAGCATTATTTGTTGACACAAATAAAGTAACTCAAATTGCCCCATATGCCTATCTTGTGTTCTGTAAAGAACTTACAAATGACAGATTCCTTGAACTTGCTGAATTTATTAATAAGTTTTTTTAAAAGATAAAATAGAGTATAATTGTAAATATGAAAAAACATCTTTTATGGATAGTAGAACTGCTTATATGGGCACTGTTGATATTTTTAACAGCTTTTATAAGCCTGTATGTTTACAACAAAAATATACGCGAAAAACATACCTATTATGTATTTTTCAACGATGTAGACGGTTTGATTAAGGGCTCACCTGTAAAAATACAGGGATATCAGGTTGGTTATGTATCAGATATAGCTATTGTTGATGAGGATGTTTTTATTACCTTTATTATCACTGATAATGATATGGTTATGCCTAAAAAGATTGCAGCAACAGTTGAATTTACGGGTATGGGCGGTTCAAAATCGCTGGAACTATATGTTCCTAAAGAAGGTTCTCTTGCTAAAAACTATATTTCAACAATAGAACCTAAGCGACTTCAGGACTTTTATGTCTATCAGAACCAAATAGCCAGAGATTTGATGACAATGACTACAAACTTTATGAATATGATGACCCCGAAGAATACCAATACTGTTGTAAACTTTATAAAAGACCCAATAGTACTTGAACAAATTCATAACATACTGGATATAGTTCAAAATAAAGAATCAGCTTTACTGGAAAAACGGAGCAAAAATGAAAAACGCAATATTAAATAACGTAATTGTTGTACAACATCCGCTTTGCGAACATAACCTCGGGGTTATTAGAGATAAAGATGTTAATTCAGACGGTTTCAAAAACTCGATGAAAAGACTTGCAACAATACTGATATTAGAAGCAACAAAAGAGCTTCCGCTAAAGTCTTACAAGATAGAAACCCCCATAAAAGAATGCTGCGTCCAAAAGATCAACGATGAATACAAAATTATCTTCGCTCCTATTTTAAGAGCTGGCCTTGCAATATCTGATGTGGCAAGCGCAATTATTCCCGACGCAAGCATTCAGCACGTTGGTATGTATAGAGATGAAACAACACTTGAACCCGTTTGGTATTATGACAAAACTCCTGTTTTATACGAAAATCCCGAAAAAATTAAAGTATTTATACTTGACCCGATGATTGCTACAGGGAATTCTAGCCATGCAGCAATTTCTCTTTTCTTAAAAAAGGGAATATTAATTCAAAATATGGTTTTTGTTTCAATATTAAGCTGTCCTGAAGGGTTAAACCTTTTATGCAAAGATTTTCCGGATTTAAAAATTGTCACAGCCAAAATAGATGAAAAATTGAATGAACGGGGGTATATTGTTCCCGGGCTTGGTGATGCTGGAGACAGACTTTTTAATACTTTTGAGAAATAAAATGTTTAAATTCGAAACAATTAATAACAAAAAAATATTAAAATCCAATCTGCTCACCAAAGCAGAGCACTTTTTTACAACAAGAGAGTCAGCTATAACCCCGAGAGATTTACCTGAAAAGACAGGTGAATATGAGAAAAATCTTTCTTTTATTGCAGATTATTTAAATATTGAGAAAGATAATTTCATAGTGCCGGTTCAAACACACTCAGCCAATGTCCATATAGCAAGGAAAGGAAAAAAATATCCTGATACTGACGCTCTTGTCTTACAAGATATGGATATAGCAATAATTCTTAATTTTGCTGACTGCACACCAGTGATACTATACGATGAAAAAAATAATACGGGAGCCATTGCACACGCCGGATGGAGAGGTACAGCTGCATCAATAGTTCCCAAAACCTTAGAATTTATGAATAAAGAATTTCTAACAGAATCAGAAAATATTACTGCAATAATAGGGCCGGCAATATCGATGAAGCACTATCAAGTTGATAAAGATGTTTTTGATAAAGTAAGCAAAACCTTGTATCAGCAGTATAATGATTACTACATATATGATTCGTTAAATGATAAATACAATATCGACTTAAAAACGGTCAACTTGCATCAGCTTAAAGAACTAGGAGTAAAGAGAATTGACATGTGCGAATATTGTACTTATGATTCGATTGATGTATTCTTTTCTTACAGACGAGAACACGGAAAGACTGCACGGCATAGTGCGGTATTAAAATTAAAAGAACAATAGGGGAGTTATTTAGAATGTCAGTTATAGACAAAATATCATCAATAAGTGAAACATTGAGTAAAGTTTTTCAGTATGCACAAAAAAATCCAGAAATTAAAGAGGATTTTGACGAATATCTAAAAACAATCGGCGCTTTTAATGCACCTGCTTCTCAAATAAGTTCAATACTTGTAACTTACGTGTTTGAAAGAGCTTTTCACAGAGGTGCTGACACTGTTTTTTCAATGTATTTAAAAGACAATCCTGATATTGATAAAGAGACAAAAGCTGTGGTTGAAGCTTTGAAAAAGTCTATAGACGCTTTATTTGAAGTAATAAAAGTCAACAAAAACGGCTTTGATCTTTTAAGTCTGGTTAATGAAAAAAAATATTTTGCGCTTCCATTAGTTAAAATGAGCCACCTTAAAGGGATTTTTAAAGGGAACTACATCCTTGCAAGAATATTTCCTTATGAAAATGACTATTATATTATAGAAATCAGAGAAACTTTCTCATCGCTGGATAAAGATAGAGTTTTGAGATATGCTGTTGCAAAAATAATAGAACAGCCCGAAAACCTCTACAAAGACAACCCAGAAAAGCTCAGTGAAATCGAACATGAAATAACCAAATTCACGGAAAAATTCACAGAATGTTTCGGAACAGATGAAATAGTAACTACAAACAAATATGTTGACCAACTTATAAGTGATTTTAACGACTACTACTTTGATTCATCAGAAAAAACTCCTGAACAAATAAAAGAGCTGATAAAACCTATTGAAAAATATGCCTACTTTAAGGTTCCTGAATTTAACAGCAGCTATGATACATATATAGAATCATCGCTTGCAGGATTTTCTAGCCACAGCTCGTGTTATGATGTCGGAGTAATTTTTGATAAAGATTTGGGGATGTTTATCGTTCCATTTTACGGAACACTCTGCCATATATTAGAAACAGATAATTATCAGGAAGTTCCAGGATGGGCAGAATGTATTAAAGGTTTTATGGAAAATGATAAAATTCCTGCTAGTCTGGTAAAACGTCTTGCTGAAAAATATCCGAACTTTGTTGATTTATTGAACGATTTATACGGCACTCAGATGACGCTCAGGGGCTTTTTGGAAACATATAAGCTAGATTACCTGAAAGATAAAATTTACTCGCCTACGAGCGTGCTATATTCTTCTAAAGCGTTTGCTGATTTAATGGGATTTATCCCGACTCCTGAAGAAAGCAAGGCCAAAGAAATCCAAAAAACGATGGGTGCTACAGTGGGTAGAAACGACCCTTGCCCCTGCGGTAGCGGCAAAAAATATAAAAAATGCTGCGGAGCTATGGTATAATAATACTATAGTCAATTAAAGGGTTTATATGAAGCATCTTCTGAGCAGCGTTGTTTGTAAAAACAACGAAGAAAAGCAGAAGGCTCTTGTTGAACTGCAAAATATATGCAGTCAGTGCAGAGCCTGTGATTTATGCAAAACAAGAAGCAGCATTGTCTTTTCCGATGGTAGAGCTGACGCGCCAATAATGCTTATTGGTGACGCTCCTGGCCCTGATGAGGATGCAGCAGGAAAACCCTTTGTTGGAAGAGCAGGCCAGCTGCTAAATACTTTTTTAGCCGAAGCTGGACTGGATAGAGATAAAGATTTTTATATTTGTAACACGATAAAATGCAAGCCCCCTCAAAACAGGGTGCCAACTAACGAAGAAAAACGTGCCTGTCAGGCATATTTGTTTGGCCAAATTTCGATAGTAAAGCCTAAAATTATCTTATTATGCGGTACAACCGTTCTGCAGTCATTTATAGATGATGACTTAAAAATAACAGAAATTCGCGGAAAATGGCTTAATATCTTTGATGATATAGAAGTTATGGCAATATCGCATCCATCTTATCTTTTAAGACAGCACTCAACAGAACCAAATTCTCCAAGATGGCTTATGAAAAAAGACTTGGAGAAGGTAAAAGCAATGCTTGATGAATTATAATAAAAATTATTGTTTTGATTAGATTCTTCGCTACGCTCAGAATGACGCTCTGAGCTACTCTTTTTCGTCATCCTGTATTTTATTACTTCCCCCCTCTCCCCAAGGGAGAGGGATGGGGTGAGGGGTCAGAAAGTTAGCGTGCCAACTTCATAACAACCTGTCATGTGAGCTACTCTTTTCCGTCATCCTGAACGTATGTGAAGGATCTAAAAAATTATTTGAGTAGATTCTTGCTTGAGCCGATTAGATTCTTCGGCTTACGCCTCAGAATGACGTTTTAATACGATTGTCGTCATTCTGAGGGAGTGAAACGACCGAAGAATCTCTTTTGTTTTATTATTTTTAGATCCTTCGGCTAAAGCCTCAGGATGACATGTATTTTAATTGTGTCATTCTGAAACGTCAGGCTTTGAGGCTTGGAATAATCGTGGGTGTTCAGAATCTGACCGATATTCTTTGTTGTCTTTTTCTATTGATAAGATCCTGAAACAAGTTCAGGATGACAAGTACACCATCGTCATTCTGAGC
>CALVAT010000001.1 GCA_944325565.1 Candidatus Gastranaerophilales bacterium | reverse complement strand
ATTATATTTACAAAACTTAAAATCTTTTTTATAATTGTAAAAGACCTATTGATTTTGTATATGGTAGTACTATATTTAGGAATTTTACAATGGAAGAATTAAATTTAAAATGTTATGCTCATCTTGGCGATGCGGTATATGAACTTTTTATCAGAGAAAAAATAATTTATCTTACGTCTAATATGGCGCGTATGCACAAAATAAATACAATGCTGGTTAGAGCATCTTTTCAATGTCAACTGTTAAATGTTCTTGAACCTTATCTTAATGAATATGAATTAGATTTGGTCAGACGCGGAAGAAATCTTCCCACTACTTCTAAAAGAAAAATAAATCAAGCTCTTCATCGTATTGCAACCGGTTTTGAGGTTTTGATAGGGTATTTGCATCTGCACGACAAAGAAAGATTGTTAAAGCTTTTGAAAATAGTTTCTGATTTTATTGATACAAAGGATCATATAGTTGGTGATTCTTTTAAATAATATCTTATTCTCGGGGCGGCTTCACGTATAGTGAATAAAGTTGCATCAACTATTAATCTAATCTAGTGTCGCAGTTGCTGCCGGCTGACCGCAGCCAGCACCTGCTCACCTTTTCAATGTGTCACTCAAAAAATTCGTTCACGTCGCTTGGCTCCTTATCACGAATTTTTCTCGAACATTTTCTCTTCAAGAGCTTTATAACAGGTATATCTTTTATATTTGAATTAGTTTTTATAGCGATGTCTGTTATCTTTTCGTTTAAAAGCCAGGATGGATAATTGTCAAATGGAATCAGCATTGCACCTGTTTTTGTTTCGAAAAACAACATTGAAGGACTGTTGTTAATTTGCATAACCCAGCTGCTTTTGCCCTTTTGGGGAATATCAAAACTTATTAAATCGATATCTTTACCTTTTACCGGTGTTACAAAATGGATATTAAATATTGTACCTTGCGGAATTACTATTTTTTCTAACATATAGTTGAATTTTATTTCTTGAGTTGAAAATTTCGCTTTATTACCCCATGCGTCTGGCAGGTATCCTAAATTGCCTTTAGCAAGGCAGTCGTCGAGTATTTTTAATTCATTCTGGCTGAATTTATTAGTATCAGGTGTTTTTATTAGTAAAGCATTTAAACCGCTATCATCGACTACAAGTCTGTATTTTCCATCAAGAAGAAGATGTCTGTATATCGGATTGATTCTTAAAGACGGATAAATGTTGTCAAGAGGAAAGTCGGCTCTTGTTATTAAAATTTTATCGGGAAATTTAGGGTGTAGAATTTTTAAGGCAAACTCAGCCTGTTTGTCTGAAACAATATTATAAAATGATGTATAAGGAACAGGTAATTTTTTGTTAAACACGTAGTAAAGTATGCCGTTGTTTGTTAAATCAAGAAATGTGTCCTCTTTTGTCAAATATTTATTTAAAAATCGCAGCGTTTGATGCATCGAATCATTTGCTGTATTTTTACTATCCAGCATATCTTTTATTTGTAGCGTTTTTTCTGTAAATGGAGGTATCCTTTTGAATGATAATGCATAGCTAATCTTTGTTGCGGAAGTCATTAAAAGAGTAAGGATTGCGGCAAAGATTAGATACTTTGTTGTTTCAGCGTTAGACTGTCTCTTATTTTTATAAATCAGATAAGGTATTATTACAAATAGTGTATTTATTGATATTATAAGTACTCTTGTGAACTGGTTTCCATCGATTCTGCCTATTGAGTAATTCAGGGATAAAAGAATCAATAATGTAGAAGATATAAGAGCAAACAGGTATTTAATATTTTTATCTTTTTTACAAAATTCTTTTACCATTAATAACATAAAAGACGGTACGGCCAGTATGGATGCCAGTTTAAAATAAATATTTCCATTTCTAATATTTAAATCTGGCATAGGTGTACCAAAACCGTATAAATTGCCTGCAGTATAAAATGGGGCTTGCTTTGCAAAATAAAAGAGGTCTTTTGCAAATACGCATACCCCTCCGAGCAATACAAATCCCGGAAAAATTAATTGTTTAAAATCTTTTTCTTTAAAGGTAATTACCAGTTTGTATATAACAACGGGCAGTATAGATATTGCCCACAAAATGCCAAAGGTTGTCCAAAACTGGAAAAACAGGAAGGAGCATATTATATACAATGATAAAAATATTGAAGTTTTATTAAATATTCTGTCTTTTAACAATGCAAAATATACTAACAGATAAATTCCTAAAAGCCCTGTAGGTTCATCATTTCTGTATAAGCTTACAAGAGGAATAACTGCAATAGGATTTTTATCAAAAACAAATAATGATAAAAAGCTGAAAAATATGACAATAATATTAAAAAATAAGGCCTTGCCAAGTAGATATGTGTATAAATTATTGCCACCGAAAAAATGCTCGGCAAGCCAGCTTTCTGCTAAATCTCTGCCGCCGTGTACAAGCATTACTTCTTTGTAATAACTCATTTTGTGGACAGTATGCATATAATATGCACTAAAGTGTTCAGCGTCGTGGTGCGTGTCTATGTAAAAATTTTGTGCACTGTAAAATCGCCCTAAACATATTAACATTACGGCTGTTATTGAAAATACAGAAAAATGTATTAATCCGTCCTGTGCGCTTAGTTTTTTTAATCTTTGTATATCATAAATGCCAGCGCATATAAGCAAAACAACTATAACCATTAGACCTTTATATAAATGGCCGTCAAAAGGATATATTATAAAGTATCCAAGCAATGATAAATATTGAAGCGGATATGCTATTTTGGTTGTAAGTTTATTTTGTATAATCTTTTGTTCAAAAACACAGGTTTTGAATTTTTTATAAAACCAGAGGATTATAAAAAATAATATTATGTAGAAAAATACAAAATAAATATCATAAAACTTGTTGTAATTTGAATAGATAGTTTCTCCGACAAAATAGTCCTTAAGGTTTGAATAACCTTTGTTGGGCAGTACTATATAAAATAAAAAAACTGAAATACAAAAGGTTAATATTGAGTTTAATATTAAATCAATTGTATTCAGCTTATTAAAAAAGTCTTTAAAATATCCCTTGCCCAGATTCATTTCTGTATTATAAAAATAATTCTGTTTAAAATCAAGTTAGGCTATATAATTGGTTCCAAATCTTGTTGCACCTAAGAAAACACATTCCTGGAGCATTGCATCCATTGTTCTGTAAAGTTTTCTTGCCGGTTTTTTTTGTGCTTCTTGTAAACCTTTTTTAGTTTCTTGATATTGTGTTGCAATAGATAATGTGTAATTAGCAAAGGGGTTAGTGTTTACGCTCATTTTCTTTTCTCTCTCTTATTAGTCTAGTAGTGCCTGATGTGTTTTATTTGTTTATTTTAATTAGTTACCGTATTTGAAGGTTTTTTCAATATTGGATTGTGTGTTCTTTTCCCAGCCTTCTCGCTGAGTAGAGTACATTTTTTGTCTTGTTTCTATCTGTTGTTTTTGAATGTCCAATACTTGTTCTTTTGCCTGAATTTCCTTTAATTTTCTATCAAAAATAGCGTTGAAGGCAGTGCTGTTGACCCATTCAATAGCTTCATCTGTAGGTTGACCTTCTTCATCTGTGTTTGCTGCAAGGTAAGCTTGGCTAGCTGCTGTTTGTTCTTCAACTATTGCTTGTGATTCCATTGCCATTCTTGAAAGTGTATTTGTAATTTGTGTTAATTGATATTCACAATCTGACTGTACGTTCATTGTTGCTTGTGTTGTTAATACTGATACTGCGAAGCCCATCTCTTTGTCCTCTTTTCTTGTTTTTCTCTCGTATATATATAAAGTAAAAAAGTATATAAAAATTGCTTTTTTTTATATACTTTGCTTAATATAACTTAACAATTTTTTGTATATGTCCTTGAGATTCAATAATAACTTGAAAAATTTTTTATATACTGAGTATATATTCATACTTTTTTAATTTGTTTTATAATAATCAGGTAGACAACAGAAGGGAACGAATATGGAAAATACTGTAGTAATAGGTGCGCAATGGGGAGATGAAGGAAAAGCCAAAATCACTGATATACTCGCACAGAATGCAGATATAATTATTCGTTATCAGGGTGGTTGTAATGCAGGACACACTGTAGTGAACGATGGAAAAACTTTTAAATTTCATCTTATTCCTTCTGGTATATTGTATAAAAATAAACTTTGTTTTATAGGTGCGGGAACTGTTATATATCCTAAAGTTTTAAATGAAGAAATTGAGAATTTGAAAAAAGAAAATATTGACCTGTCAGGATTAAAAATTTCTCCTCTTGCTTCAATTACAATGCCATATCACATAGATGTTGATGGCTATAGTGAAGACACAGCGAAAGGTACAGCCAAAATAGGTACGACTAAAAAAGGGATCGGGCCTACATATACGGATAAGGTATCACGTCACGGTATAAAGGTTCAAGATTTATTTGATAAAGACGGTTTGGCTAAAAAGCTTGATATTATATTGCCGTTAAAAAACAGGGAATTGACTCAAGTTTACGGTTTGAAACCTTATTCAAAAGACCTAATTATTGAACTATGTGACAGGTATGCTCAAATATTAAAACCCTATGTCTGTTTTGAATGGCAAAAAATGTTTCATGATTCAATTAAACAAAAAAAATCAATTCTTTTTGAAGGTGCTCAAGGGGTTATGCTTGATGTTGACTGGGGTACTTATCCTTATGTTACAAGCTCTAATCCTGTAGCTGGGGGTGCTTGTACTGGCAGCGGTTTTGGGCCTAATATGATAAAAGAGGTGATTGGGGTTTCCAAAGCATATATAACAAGAGTCGGCGAAGGCCCTTTTGCTACAGAACTCAATGATGAAACAGGCGACAAAATCAGAAACATCGGGCATGAATTCGGGACGACAACTGGCCGTCCAAGACGTACTGGTTGGTTTGATGCAGTAGTCGCAAAGTATGGAGTTTTGGTTAGCGGGTTAACGTCAATGGCTGTTACAAAGCTCGATGTCTTTGATTCTTTTGATGAGATAAAAGTTTGTACAGCTTATAAAGATGTTCGCTCCGGCAAGGTCTTTGACTACTATCCGACAAATGTCAATATTCATGAATTTTTAGAACCTGTTTACGAGGTTCATGCCGGTTGGAAGACGGATATTACTAATGTAAAAACATACGATGAACTTCCTCTAAACGCAAAAAAATATTTGCAAAGGCTGGAAGAGCTTATGGGGGTTAGAATATCAATAATTAGCGTCGGGCCGGACAGGCATCAAACAATTTTTAGATAATAATAAAAAATATGTTGACGTGAAAATATGTTCCTGTTATGTTATATAAGCAGTCGGAATTAAAAGGTTTTTCCGGTTGGATTGAAAAAAGAATAGTCATGTAAATGCGTCACTAGCTCAGTAGGTAGAGCACTCCCCTTTTAAGGGATAGGTCCCGCGTTCGAATCGCGGGTGACGCATTTTTTATTTTGATATGGGTATATGTCAAAAATTAATTGTTGCAGAATACAATATAGTGTTGGGCAAGGCGGGTTTCATTCTGGAATAATTACCTATCCTCATTTATACCA
The DNA here is from genome assembly GCA_944325565.1 of Candidatus Gastranaerophilales bacterium. GTDB lineage: Bacteria > Cyanobacteriota > Vampirovibrionia > Gastranaerophilales > Gastranaerophilaceae > Limenecus. The sequence goes on along the minus strand of CALVAT010000001.1, from coordinate 57,307 downwards.
AAAAAATCTAAATTATAATAAATTTGTGTACTTTTTTGATTGTGGTTCATCGATCAATACAATACGATTGAATGATTCTGTTGATAGATGTATTGATATACTCAAAAAATATTCAAATTTAACTTATTGTTATATTTTTATCTCACATTTACACAATGACCATATTAATGGTTTGGACTATCTTTGTAATAAAATAGAACAACTTAATATAGTACATAATACAGTAATTGTCTTACCGTTTACGGATGAAGCTGAAAAGGTTATAACAATTGCGGAAAATCCTGATATGAGTGAGGAAAATATTGAGTTTATATTAAATCCAGAAAGTTTTATAAGAAATAGGTATGGTGGTTTTGAAATACAATACTTAAATGACAATGATTCAAATAGCTTTGATCGTGATTATGATCTATTATATAACATTCCTAATGCAGATGAATTCGGCAATCTTAGCCATTTTGATGCCTTTAGCTTTAATAATAATAAGTTTCTTTATAAATGGATTCTAAAACCATTTTATAATAAAATGAATGATTGTGTATTACAGAAAATAAAAGCAAAATTGACTGGCGCAGGTATCACTGTAAAAAACTTTAGAGATAGAAAATTTAGCTACAAATTAAAACAAATATATAAAGACTTTAATATTGACTTGAACAAATCATCACTCTGTTTATATTCAGGAACAGATAGACCGGTAGAATACCTACATACAGGTTGGCTACACACAGGAGATATAAATTTAAATGACGGTGATACATTCAAAAAATTCTCCGAACATTATAAAACAGAAGCCATGAATGTAAGAGTTATACAAATACCACATCATGGTTCAAGTTGTAATAGTTCCTTATCTTCTTTCGATGGGTTCAAAAATTTAAAATCTTTATTTGTTACAACAAATTCCAATCCCAAGGGAAAGCAGCACCCAGCATTACATGAGGAATATTTAGAAGAAACAATAATTAAATTAACTGAAAATGCTAAAGATATCTGGAGTTATGAATCAACAACTGGTAGATTGTTGACTAATTTTGGATAAGTTGTATATGTTAGGTATATATGCATAACATTATTCGAAAATTTGCTTAGAATGAACAGTGGTGATGCAAGAATTTTTATTATAAATAACCTTTTAAATACTTACCAGTATATGACTGCGGACAGTTAATTATTTCTTCCGGTGTGCCGCTGAATACTATATTGCCTCCACCGTCTCCGCCTTCGGGTCCAAGGTCGATAATATGGTCTGCAACTTTGATTAAATCCATATTGTGCTCAATAATTAGTATTGTGTTACCAGCATCTGCAAGTTTGTTTATGATTTTAATCAGCTTGTCCAAATCATACCAGTGCAGACCGACTGACGGCTCATCCAGCAGGTACAATGTTTTTCCTGTTGCCTTTTTGTTGAGTTCGGAAGCAAGCTTGATTCTTTGTGCTTCACCACCAGATAGCGTTGTTGCACTCTGTCCGAGTTTTATATATCCTAGACCAACGTCGTAAAGAGTTTTTAACCTGCTTTTTATCTTTGGAATATTTTCAAAAAATACATAAGCTTCCGCGACAGTCATGTTTAGTACATCCGCGATTGTTGCGCCTTTGTATTTAACCTCAAGTGTTTCTCTATTGTAACGCTGACCTTTGCAGACATCGCATTTTACGTAAACATCGGACAAAAAGTTCATTTCTATTCTTAAAAGGCCGTCGCCTTTGCAGGCTTCACATCGTCCACCTTTGACGTTGAAACTGAATCTACCCGGTTTGTAGCCTCTGACTTTAGACTCATTTGTCATAGCGTACAAATCTCTAATGTGCGAGAATACATCTGTGTAAGTAGCAGGGTTTGAACGGGGGGTTCTTCCTATTGGTGATTGGTCTATGTCAATTATTTTGTCTATGTGTTCAAAACCTGATATTTCATCAACGCCAATGGGCTTTGGCTTGTTGCCCCTAAGTTTATGTATGGCGTATTCGTGGATTAAATCCTGCATTAATGTCGATTTTCCAGAGCCAGAAACACCAGTTAATGCAACGATTTTTCCCAGCGGTATATCCACATCAATATTTTTAAGGTTATTCAGATGAGCATTTTTAACATGCAAAAATTCGCCGTTGCCTTCCCTTCTTTTTGTCGGCACAGGAATTTTCTTCGTACCGCTTAAATATTGTCCAGTTATAGACTCTTTAACTGCTTTAATTTCTTCCAGTGACCCCTTGGCAACAATTTTTCCGCCATGAACGCCGGCTCTTGGCCCTATATCAACGATGTAATCCGCATTTTTCATTGTGTCTTCGTCGTGTTCAACAACAATGAGAGTATTGCCGAGATTTCTGAGTCTTAAGAGCGTTTTTATAAGCATGTCATTGTCACGCTGGTGAAGACCTATTGAAGGTTCATCCAGTACATATAAAACCCCGGAAAGGCCGCTGCCTATCTGTGTAGCCAGTCTTATGCGCTGCGCTTCTCCTCCTGAAAGCGTTAATGACATTCTGCTAAGACTCAAATAGCCTAAACCAACGTCCAGCATAAACTTGAGCCTTGCTCTGACTTCTTCCAGCACCTGTTTTGCTATTTTCATCTGGTAGTCGGAAAGCTCAAGAAATAAATCGGAAAAGAACTTAAAGCTTTCTGTAATAGGCATATTACAGACTTCAAAAATATTTTTTCCGTTGATTGTAACAGCTAGTATGTATGGTTTTAGCCTTGCACCGTGACAATCCTTGCAAGGTGTCATTTTCATATATTTCTGGATTTCTTCTCTCCAGTATTCGCCGTTTGATTCATTGTAACGCTTTTCAAGGAACGGAATGACACCCCAGAACTTCATTTTGTGGTTTTCATATCTGTTTGTACCAAAACGTTTTACCCTGATTGTTATGACTTCTTTCCCGCCGTATAGGATTATATCCTGCTGTGCTTTAGGTAGATCTTCAAATGGTTTGGCTAAATCAATGTTGTAGTGTTCGGACACCGAAGCAAGAACATCATCATAGTATGATGTAGAGGTTTTACTCCACGGGTATATAGCACCTTCTTTTATAGATTTTTTTCTGTCAGGAATCACTAAATCCGGATCAATGACAAAGTCATACCCTAGCCCCGAACAGGTTGGACAAGCTCCGTAAGGGCTGTTGAAACTGAAGCTTCTTGGAGCAAGCTCTTCAAAGCTCAAACCGCAGGTCGGACAGGCAAGTTTTTCGGAAAAAATCAATTCTTTGCCGCCAATTACATCAACGGACATTAACCCGTTTGCTTTTTGTAGAGCAATTTGAGCACTGTCAGCTATTCTTGATTTTGCGCTTTCTTTTACTACGATTCTATCAACAACAACATCAATATCGTGTTTTTTAGTTTTTTCAAGTTTTATGTCAGAAATCTCGTCTTCATCAAGGTTGTATAAGTTTCCGTCAACTTTCAACCTGATAAAACCATCCTGCTTTAATTCGTTTAAAAGTGAAATATATTCACCCTTCTTGCCTCTTACAACAGGAGCAATAATTTGTATTTTTGTTCCTTCAGGCAGTTTTAAAATTTTGTCTACAATTTCGTCTATGCTCTGAGGTTTGATTTCTGCACCGCACTCCGGACAGTGTGGTACACCTATGCGGGCAAATAACAGTCTTAGATAATCATAAATTTCTGTTACAGTGCCGACTGTAGAACGTGGATTGTTAGAGGTAGATTTCTGGTCAATAGATATAGCTGGAGAAAGACCTTCTATGCTTTCGACATCCGGCTTGTCCATTTGCCCAAGAAATTGGCGTGCATACGTAGAAAGGCTTTCAACATAACGTCTTTGGCCTTCTGCAAAAATTGTATCAAAGGCAAGAGAACTTTTTCCTGAACCTGATACACCGGTAAATACTATTAATTCATTTTTCGGCAGTTCTAAATCAACATTGCGTAAATTGTGTTGATTTACACCTTTTATAATAATTTTATCGTTCATAATTTTATCCCTGATGATATTATTTCACAAGGGAATTGTGGTTTCAATTTTTTATTGAGATAGTGTTGAGCAGACTGGATATGCCTGCTCAACATTACCGCCATTCTGTGGAAGTTCACAAAATGACGAGTAGTTGTCATTCTGAAGCGCTCATCTTTGCGGTTTGCTATAATCGGGTGTGTTCAGAATCTGACCAGTCGGGTGTGGAATCACTAGGCTGGTAAGATCCTGAAACAAGTTGTCTTGGATTTCCTTCACGCTCACAGAGTTTCGCATAAAGACATTCTGTCTTAGTATGCTCAATCTGCTCGCTCCCCTGGCTGGGTTCACTTTCGTTCACACGGCGCCACCTCTCAAAAATGTGACATTTAGTCACATTTTCTCGGCAGAGTGGAAATCCGCCAGGATGACGCGTCAAATTGTCATTCTGAAGGAACGAATGTGACTGAAGAATCTCTCTGTTTACAACAGATTCTTCGGCTTGCGCCTCAGAATGACGCGTGGTGGACTCAGGATGACACGTTAAATCGTCATTCTGAAGGAACGAATGTGACTGAAGAATCTCTTTGTTACAAGTAGATTCTTCGCTACGCTCAGAATGACGTGAAGGTTTAGATTCTTCGCCTTGCGTCTCAGAATGACGTGTAGTTGCCTCAGGATGACGCGGATAGGACTCAGATTGAGGCAAAGGTGCATCAGTATCCGAAGGTAAATTTTTATCAAAATTTATAGTGGGTAAAACCCTTGATATTATTGAATTACAGCCTTCGGGGGGGGGGGGGTAGTAGCTGAAATGCTGTTATATATGCTTTTTTTAGGATTTTTGCGCTTTTTCATAATTAACGTTCCCGTGTTTAACTAACCATCTAAATTAATAATTCCCAATTTTCAAAATTTTAAACATTAATTGGGAAAATTTTAAGAAATTGTTACAATTTTTTTAGTTCTAAAACATCATATCGTTTGCGCTGCGTATATTTTGTGCAAAAATTAAAATTATGGACAAGCAAATATTATCAGGAATGAATTTGGACGAATTGACGGCTTTTACTGACTCAATAGGTGAGTCTAAGTATAGAGCTAAACAGCTGCACAACTGGATTTATCTCAAATCGGTTGCGTCGTTCGATGAGATGACTGATATCTCTAAAAAAACAAGAGAAAAAATCAGTGAGATTGCTCAAATTACTGATGTAAAGATTAAACATAAACAGGTCAGCAAAGACGGAACTATCAAATATTTGCTGGAATATGCAGACGGCAACTGTGTTGAAACCGTATTAATGCGTTTTGATAATCGCGCTAATCTTACTGCTTGTGTTAGTTCACAGGTTGGATGTGCCTGCAACTGCAAATTCTGCGCTACTGCAAAACTGGGGTTTATAAGAAATCTTACTCCACGTGAAATTATTGAGCAGGTTTTAACTATTCAACGCGATACCGGTTTGAATGTAACAAATATTGTTTTTATGGGACAGGGCGAGCCTCTCTTAAATCTAGATAATGTGTTAAAAGCTATAGATATCTTTAACACGGATTTTGTTATTGGGATTAGACGTTTGACTGTTTCGACATGCGGGATTATTCCTCAGATTAAGAAGCTTGCTGAAATCGATTTTCAGCCTACTCTTGCTGTGTCTTTGCACGCACCGGTGCACGAGCTAAGGGCATCTCTTATGCCGATTGAGAATAAATATCCTATTGATGCTCTTTTACAAACTCTTAGAGATTACGTCGGAGAAACCGGCAGAAGAGTGACTATTGAATATACTCTTATAAAGGGGTTCAATGACACTGTTGATTGTGCTAAAAAGCTTGCTGTGCTTTTAATAGGCTTAAAGGCAAATATAAATCTTATTATCTACAATCCAAATGATAAAGATGACTTTGAAAAACCCAGTAAAGAATCTATACAAAAATTTAAATATATCTTGGAACAATCTGGCAAAAAGGTTACAATAAGGTTGGAACGAGGGTCTGATATAGATGCGGCCTGCGGACAATTAAGTAACAAAATGAAGAAATGAGTTTTTTATGAAAATTTTGCCATTATCTGCTCCGTTTCTGCAAAAAAGAAACACCAATTCTCCTATTAACAATGTTTCAATCCCTGTTAGAAATCATTCTTTGCAAAAAGATACTGTGAGTTTTAGCGGGAGTTTTCTACATGATGCCTACAATAATCTTAATGAAACTTTGAATAAACAGATTCTACCCTTTATTGATGACAGCAAAGGGGTTTATCAGTCGCTTATTGATATTAATAATGATGCCGGTGCATTGATAAATAAAATTTCTGAGCAGGAGCTGAATTTTATTTCTAAAAAAGCCGATTTGGCTGATTTGTCAGGTATGCCGGAGGTAGAATTATATAAACCTTATGTTACCTCTTATGATGAGTATAAGCGAAACTTGGCTAAATATGCTAATTTAAAACTGATTTTGCAAGATGAAAGTTACAGCTCAAAAGATATGCAAGAAGCTCTGAAAAAAACAGAAAATATACTTTTTCAAAAGAACCCTGAATTGAATAAGATAAAACCTCTCTACGATAAATATAAAGAAACTCAGGCAAGTATTGAGCTATATAACAGTAATAAGACATTGAAAAATTCAGATTCCCCATTAAAAGAAAAGCTTCAAAAGATTAATGAAAATCGTTATAAAGCTGCTGCTTATGCTTTGCTAATCCCTTTGCCTGAAACTTTCATGATGCTGCGTAGTTTTAAGGAAGTTACTAAAGAGCTTCAGCATCCGACACAATCAATGATGAAGACGCTTACTAAAATCGAGCACCTACAGCAGTCTGCAGAAACAATAGTTAATGACATTGAAAAATATAATATTGAAAAGCCAAAGGTAAGTAATTTTATAGATACTTACAACAAAAATAAAGCGAATAATCCATCTGTGAAGGAAATTGAAAATACTTATGTGAGTTTGACTAAAGATTGTGAAAATAATGCAAGAAATGAAGTTGCTAAACTTACACAGTACTATAATACAGAATACGTAAATAAGGGGATTGGCTTTGATTGCGATGCTCTTGATAGATATTTAAAAGATTGTAATGATGCAATAGAGTCACTGTACAACAAGAAAAAAGAAGTCGACCAGAAATTGATAGAAGAAAATAACAAAAAATTCTTTGACAGTATTGGGCTTAATTCGTCAGAAGAACTGGACGATTAGTCATTAACGACTGCAAAGTTTCTTGTATTATCCTGAGATTTTTGACGGGTTAGTTTTTCTATTCTCATTTTGATTTTTTCGCTATGATGCGAGTGGGGCTTTTTGTCCAGAAACATTTTATAATAGTGCAAGGCCCGTGTTTTATGTGACATTTTATCAAAACATATTGCCAATCCGAGATATGCTTTGCTAAATGACGGGTTGATTTTTAGCAGCTGTGAAAAGACATTTCCTGCTGCTTTAAAGTCACCAATACTCATATACAGTGCTGACAGGTGGTTGTATGCACTGAGAAACGAAGGGTTGTTCTCTATAATCGTATGGTAGATTAAAATGGCCATATCGAATTCTTCTATACCTTCATGGGCAACACCGAGTTGAACCTGTGCGTTGATATTGTTTCTGTCAAGTGAAATTGTGTGGTGAAAACATCTTATTGCTTCGCAAAATCTTCCTGTAAGCATATAACAAAGTCCAAGCTCATAGTGTATGTCAGCAGAAAAGTAAGACATTGTTCTTGCTTGCTCAAGGTATTTTATTGCTTTATCGTATTCTTTTTCAGCTTTATAAGAGATACCAAGCCCCTTGTATACACGATAGTTATTTCTATCCATCATCAATGCAGAGAGATAGTGCTTTATTGATTCTCTAAAGTGGTTAGACAACCTTAGTGCATCCGCTTTTACAAATGCTTTGTAGGCTTCTGTTCTTTCTAAGTTCACCGGTTTTATAACAAAGGCATCTAGTCCTTGCGCAACACTTTTATATTTTATCCCCAATATCTCTTCCCCGTAAGTTTATTAATTTCTATTTCCCTTACTTTTATTTTATGGATTTTATTATTAAAAGTTATTGACCGTACGATTTAATTTTTTAGACCATGTGGTCAGTTTAGGATATTACCTCAAATGATTTTGATATAATTGAAAATAATAACCGGAGGAGAAGGTTTGTATGTCAGACATTTTGCATATTAATTGCAGTTATATAGCTAAAAAAAATAAAACTCTTGCAGATAAGTTATTGTCTATTAAAGAGATAGATAAAAATATTGCAATAGACACAAATCTTGCCGGTGAATACAATCTGGTGATTGATGGTATTCCGCTACATTCTATAACAGGCGCCATTGAAGAAGCCAAGAATATTGCCTCCTCTGTTTCTCATAATGATTACGGGACATTGCACATAATATACGGCCTCGGGCTCGGGTATCTTGCTGATGAATTTGTGCAGTCTTTAAAGGGAAGGATTATAGTATATGAGCCGGATTTGCAGACACTGGCTTTCGTGCTTTCTGCTGTTGACTTCTCTGAAAATTTCAAGACCGGAAGGCTATTTTTTGCCACTGATGCACTTGAGTTGAAAAATTTGTTGTATGAGTTGTTTCGTTTTAAATCGAATGCTACTTTTTCTTATCTTGATTATCATAAAAACCACGGGCATGATTTTTATGAAATTTCAGAACTGCTAAAACGCGAACTTGTGCTCGTTGAACATAACTATACTTTTCAGGTTAATAATACAAGAGATTTCTTCTTCTCAACATTAAAAAGACTGGGAGAAAAATACAGGCTGAAAAGACTTAGCGATTATAAGGATGCCTTAAAGGATGTACCTGCTGTTATAACATCAGCTGGCCCGTCTTTGAGTAAAAATATAAGTATTTTAAAAGAATATCAGGATAAGGCTGCTATTTTTTGTGTTGGTACGGCACTTTCAACTCTTTATAAGAACGGGATTACTCCTGATTTTGTAAATGCAATTGAAAGAATCAATACTTCGCATCATTATAATTTGCCGTTTGCAAGAGATATTGCGTTTATATGCGAGCAGTTTAGCGAGCCTTCATACCTTGATGTTGATTTTAAAGAAAAGTTTATAACGTCTTCGCTAGAAAACGATGATGCAAGATGGTTCTTAGAAAAAGCTGAGGCTCCATTTATTGATTTTGAAACCAAGGGGACAGTTGCTTATCATGCCTTGTATTGCGCATATTATCTGGGATGTAATCCTATTATTCTTCTGGGGCAGGATCTGGCATACAGTGATGGAGCCTGTTATTCAAAAGGCTCCAAATTTGAGGATTTGGAGTGTGTTTTTGATGAAACTGAACAAAAATTTAAAATCGTAGTAAAGGATTTTGATAAATTTAAAAATGCGTACTGTGCCTCTGTGGATTGGGATGACGAAAAGAAAAACAAAGCCGTGAAATTTCGGTTGAAATATCTTAACGATAAACTGGTTACTGTAAAGGGGCAAACTGGCAATCTTTTGCCAACTGACTCTGTTTATTCTCTTTTTATAGACTATTTACAGGGCTTTTCTGCAAGATATAATGATGTCAGAACTCTTATTAATTCATCAATTGGCGGAGCCTTAATACAGGGGTTTGATACCATGCCATTGGATGAAGCTATAAATAAGTATGTGTCTGTTGATTTTAATAAATCTGCAGCTATGGATAATTTTTATAATATTAAAAATCTAGGGCATTATGACTTAAATAAGATAAGAAAAAATATTACAAAAGATATTGATGTTATTAACACGGTCTTAAAAATTGCTGAGCCGGCATGTGTCTCTGCTGAAAAGCTTTTATCTGTTTATGAAAAGGAGTGTCCGGATATTTCGGTGGCTCAAAAAATGTTGGATAAATTAGCTGCTGTGTATGCTCATATTATTAATGATTATTTGCTTAAATATAGAATTATAAAAATGTTAACAGTTAAAGAATATAATGAGGTTGCTTATTTAACCAGAGAACATCCTGTGTTTGATGATTTAGCTGTTATTAAAGAATTAGCGCAGGCTTATTATGGCTATTTTCGTTCTTGTGTGTTAAACTTGAGAACTGCGCTAAAAGAACTAGAAAATGTATTGAAGGAATTGGAAAAATAACGATGAAAGCTGTTATTCAAAGGGTTAAGAATGCTTCTGTAACTATAGATAATCAAATTTATTCGTCAATAAGTGCGGGCATGCTTATACTTTTTTGTGTAGAAAAAGGTGATACAGAGGATAAACTTGACTGGTTTGCCTCTAAGGTAGCTGCTTTAAGATTTTTTGAGGATGCTGAAGGCAAAATGAACAGATCAATAGTTGATATTGGCGGTGAAATACTTGTGGTATCTCAATTTACGCTGGCTGCTGACTGTAAAAAAGGTACCCGTCCAGGGTTTGATAATGCAGAAAAACCTGATACCGCAAAAATGATGTATGAAAAATTTGTTGAAAAATTAAAAATGATGAATCTGTCTGTTAAAACAGGAGTATTTGCTGCTATGATGGATGTTTCGCTCGTTAATGACGGTCCTGTTACCTTTGTTTTAAATAAATAATAAGTGCTATATTTGTAAAAAAGCTTGCCTAATATTATCTTTGCATATAAAATAAAATAAGATATTAGAATTTTAAAATAATAAGATGTCGAGGAGCTAAATTTTTTTAATAGCCTTTCGCCTTTTACTTCAAAGGGTAGTCAAAAATGTATGTAAATAAGTGTACTAAATGTGGAGCGGAATTCGAAACTAAAAACCCAAAAAGGGTAATTTGTCCAAATTGTTTATATCCCGATAAGAAACCTGATTCAGAAGGTGGTTCTGATTACGGTGATAGTTCTCAAAATCAACAGGGTTCGTCTTATGAAAGACCTGCTGCTTATAGTGCGGGTGGATATTCTTCTGATAATTCTTATCAGCGTCCTTATCAACAAGATAGACCCAGATATGATAATCAAAGAAATTATAGTGGCGGATATCAAAGACCTCAACAGGGTGCTTACAGCAGACCTCAGAGTGGATATCAAAGACCTCTGCAGGGCGGGTATAATAGACGTCCATACGATCGCGATGGCGGGCAAAGAAATTATAATCAGGGTGGATATCAAAGACCACAGGGCGGGTATAATCGTCCTCAAGGCGGATATCAAAGACCTCAACGTCCTCAGGGAAACAGACCGCCTATGGGTGGAAGAAAACCCGCAAGGCCTCAAAATAGACCGCCAAAACAGCTGCTTGTCAATAAAGAACAGCTTCTTCAAATTGAAGAATTGTATAAAAAAATGCTGCCTTTGCCAAATCCGGACGCTCACGAAGTTATTGGTGAACAAATCGGACTCGAGGCAAGAAAGGTGTTCTTCGGTATAAATCTCGTAAGACAAAAACTTATGCTGCCGAAGCTTCCTTATCCAAAACGTAAGCTTGCTGTTTCTCCAGATCAGTTGGCAGCAATAAAAATGCTTTATGAACCATTATTGCCGTTGCCTCCTATAGGCTGTCATAAAATTATTGCAAGCCAACTTAAAATTGATGAATGGCGTGTACATGTTGGTATTGGTTTAATTAGAAAACAGCTTGGTTTAGATAGATGGAATCCAGAGCGAGAAGATGCTCCTGCTGAATTTAAGCAACAAGCAAAGCCTGCTGAACAAGATGCAGTTGAAGAAAAAACTGTATCAGAGGCGCCTGAGTCTGCAGAGGCTGTTGAAGAAAAGCCCAAAAAAAGAGGCAGAAAAAAGGCTTCTGAATCTGCTGAAGAAACGACAGAAGCTGTAAAAAGTGATGAGTAAGTTAGTTTCTATAGGTAAAATTCTTAATTTTCACGGTATTAAAGGCGAGGTAAAGGTCGGATTTAGTGCTGGTAAAGAGTCACTTTTTAAAACCTTGAGTCAGGTTTTTATTTTTCAAAATAATGTTAAAATCGCTTATGATATAGAGTCTGTGAGATTTCATAAGAATTTTGCTATTATTAAATTTAAGCAGGTTAACTCAATAAATGAAGTTATGGCTATTAAAGGGCTGCTTATCCATGTTACAGAAGAAGCTTTAAAGTCAACTCTTGAGTCGGACGAGTTTCTTATATCTGATTTGTCAGGTTTAATTGTTTATGACACAGATGGGGAAAAGGTCGGAACTGTTAGCGGTGTAGGTGAAAATAAGGCAACTAATCTTCTGGAAATAGAAAAGATTAACGGTTTAAAATTTATGGTTCCATTTGTTAAAGAATGGGTGCCTGTTGTTGATATTGAAAATGGCAAGATTGTTGTAAATATGATGGATGGTATTGAATCTTTATTTACAACACAGGGTAATCAGCAATGAAATTTGATGTTTTAACACTTTTTCCTGAAATGATTAATCAGGCGTGTTCTCACAGCATAATAGCCAGAGGTATTGAAACAGGTTTAATATCTGTGAATGCTATTAATCCCAGAGATTATACTAAAGATAAGCATAAAAAGGTTGATGATACACCATACGGCGGTGGTGCCGGGATGGTTTTAATGTGCCAGCCGTATTTTGATTGTTTTGATTCTTTAGAAAAAAGTGATGAATCTGAAGTTATTTTGCTTTCTCCTCAGGGGGAGACCTTTAATCAGCAAATGAGTATTGAACTTGCACAAAAAAAACATATTGTATTAATATGCGGGCATTATGAAGGCTTTGATGAGAGAATTAAACTTTATACCGGAGCCAGAGAAGTTTCAATCGGGGATTTCGTTTTAACAGGCGGGGAATTGCCTGCTATGTGTATTATTGATTCTGTGTCGAGAAATATAGACGGTGTTTTAGGCAAGATTGATTCTGCACATTTTGATTCATTTTCGGATGGTTTGCTTGAATATCCGCAGTACACAAAACCAAGAGAGTACGGCGGGTATAGAGTACCTGAGGTTTTGTTGAATGGAAATCATCAGGAAATTGCTCTCTGGCGCAGAAAACAGCAATTCATTGCTACTTACAAGAAGAGAAAAGATTTGTTTGATAAATTTATGAAAAATTGCAATAATAAAGTAGATTTAAAACTTTTGAATGAGGTAATTTCAGAGTTTAAATAGTAATATTTAATAGATAGTTAGATAGGTTTTATGCAATGGATATAAATGTAGAGCAGCTTAAAAAACTCTTTGATATGGCCGGTATAGAGATAAATTTGCTTGAAGTAACCTCTGATGATATTACCAAGGCTCTTATTGCTATTGAGCGAAAACTTTTATCCTTTTCTTCAGGTGATTCTATAACAATTCCTGCTGAGTTCAATATATTAATTATTGACGATATGGAGTTATCCATATATCAATTCAATCAGCTGTTAAAGAAAGTCGGCATTGTTCCAACTGTTGCAAGAACCAAAGCTGAAGCTCTTGCTGAATTGAAAAAGAAAAAATATGATTACATTGTAATCGACCTGTTCCTGCCTGATGCCGAGGATGGCATGGAACTTATTGATGAATGTATTAAATTAAGAGATGCTAAAAGGACAAATAGAATAATAGTTATGTCCGGCACTGATGATAAAGATTTAATTGAACGCTGCTACAAAAGAGGTATAGATGAATTTGTACCAAAAAGCAGCAATTGGCATGACCAGATATTGAAGTATATCACATCGTCGCTCACTTCTAAGCAGCATGAGGATTTCTTTAAATATTCTATAAATAATGATATTTGCTGCTATACAATTAACAAATTTAACGGCCAAAAGCACATAGATATGCTTGTAAAGGATGTTACAACAAGTCTTTACACAGGCCAGGTTAACATCATATTTAATATGGAAAATGTAAAAATATTTGACGATGAGTATACAAACGTGTTCACCACATTATACAAGATGTGTAATGAAAAAGGCGGCAAATTCATGCTTGTAAAGATATCTGAATCTGTTAGAGATGCTCTGGCGGACGCATTTTTAGATACTTTAATCCCGACTTTTTCAAGTGTTGATGCTGCTGTAAGTAAGATTGCTCAGGGATAAGTTGTTTTACTCAATCATATCAACTCTGCGTGCGTGTCTTTCACCGAGAAAGTCTGTGTTTAGCCAAATCTCTGTTATGTCTTTTGCAAGCTCTTCTCCTACTATTCTCTCTCCAAGACATAATATATTAGAATTATTATGCATTCTTGACATTTTTGCTGAACAAGTATCTGATACGACAGCTGCTCTGATGCCTTTTATTTTGTTTGCAGCAATAGACATGCCTATTCCTGTTCCGCATACAAGGATACCTTTTTCATATTCTTTTGAGGATATTTTTTCAGCTACTTCTTTTGCTATTTTAGGGTAATCACAGGATTCAGTTGAATATGTGCCCGCATCATCAATTTCAATACCTTTATTTTCTATAAATTGTATAAGTTTATTTTTTAAATTAAATCCTGCGTGGTCGCTGCCTATAATAATTTTTTTGTTCATGGTCGCTCCGTTTTATGTAAATATATGTTAATTATTGATTAAAATTTCTAAAGTTATGTTTAATTATATCCGATTAATAATATGTGAAGTTTAATAAGGGATATTTAAATGCTTAACAAGATCATTGATGGTGTAAATGAACTGGAAGAATTGATGTGTGAGTACTCTGAAATGAGTTCTTTACTGTTTTCTCATAATAAGATATTCATGATTGCAAGTAATTCTCTTTATCGCACTCCTGAATATAATTATCAGCCATATACCTTTAAGTACGGTGATTATGGATTTGATGATTACCTGAAGAGTTATATTTAACTTCTGACAACCATTCCTTATTTTTTGATTAAAATATTATTTATTTCTTTTGCGAGCTTGATTGTTTCAGCTTGCAAATTTTCATATGTGGAGTCGTTATGTATGACGTAGTCCCAGTCTTTTATGTTATCTAAATCTACTTCTGTAACATCAGTTTCGCCTACTAATTTTCCTCTAGCCGCTCTTGTTTCTCTGCTGGCTTCTACGCGGATTGTTATAGCATTAGCTTCTTTAAAAAATTCAAGTTCTCTTTTAACACGCACATCTGGAACTATTATATTTCCTGGCATTTTTATTACTTTTTTTATCCAGTAGTCTTTGTCTTCACTGCGGCGCTTGTTGCCGAGGTTAATTAAATCCTGTCTGTATTGAGCCTTGTTTTGTTCAATTTCTTCAAAAGTGAGCCCTTTTTGTTCGCCGTATTCTATTTTTATTGCATCGCCGAGCCCTATTCTTTTAAAATTTGTTAAGTTTTGTAACAAAATTTTTGCGGCTGTATCCTTACCGCTGTACTGCTTTCCAGAAAGTATGATAATTTTATCTGCCATATTTTAGCAATCTCCATTGTCTTTTTGTTTTTATGAATTTATATTATTATACACCAATATTTTTGTATAGAATTAGTGTGCTAGAATTGGGGTCCGAAGAAAATGAAAATTAATAACATAGATGTAGGTTTTAGATTACGCAGCCTGTTGCCTCATAATAATGCTGAAAACTTTGTTAGAGCAAAGCAGAAATATGCTGATGCCGAATACATTGTACAGATGAAAGATTCCATTAATAGTTCATCAGCATCCCGCTCTAATCAAGTGTTGAGAGATTTGGGATTGTTTTAAACTTTTCATCCAATTCATTTAATAGTATTTTTTCTACAGGTGTATCTTCGTGGGCTTTTACATAATCAAATGCTTCTTTACGGGCAAGTTCGAGGATTTTTGTATCTTTTATAATGTCAGCGAGAGCGAAGTTGAGCATACCGCTTTGTCTTGTACCGAGAAATTCCCCTGGGCCCCGCAGTTCTAAGTCTTTTTCTGAAATTATAAAACCGTTGTTTGTCTGCTCCATTATTTTAAGCCTGTCCATTGTAGTTTGGCTTGAGTTAGCTGGCACCAGCAGGCAGTATGATTGCAAATCTGAACGGCCGACTCGTCCTCTCAGCTGGTGAAGCTGTGACAGGCCGAACCTTTCTGCATTTTCTATCATCATTACTGTTGAATTCGGAACGTCTACGCCTACCTCAACTACTGTTGTACTCACGAGGATGTCAAATTCTTTGTTTTTGAATTGTTCCATTACCTCTTCTTTTTCAGAATTGGAAAGTTTTCCATGAAGCAGGCCTATCTTTAAATCAGGAAATACTTCAGTGCTCAGTCTTTCAGCTTCTATTGTTGCGGCTTTTGCAGACAGTGTTTCACTTTCGTCGATGAGCGGATATACAACATAACACTGATGTCCGTTTGATATTTCATTGCGCATCATTTTGTATGCCTGATTTCTCTGTGACGGCTTTATTATGTATGTTTTTATGGGTTTTCTGTTTTTGGGCATTTCATCTATTACAGAAAAATCCAGATCCCCCTGCGTAGTAAGTGCAAGTGTTCTAGGTATCGGGGTTGCCGTCATTGTTAGTACCTGAGGATTTTTGCCTTTAACCATAAGCTGAGAACGTTGTTTTACACCGAATCTGTGCTGTTCGTCTATTACAATAGCTCCCAGTTTACTAAATTCAACGTTATCCTGAATCAGTGCATGTGTTCCTATTGCAATATTTATTTGACCGTTTTTAAGGTCAGTCTCGAGCTTTTTACGGACTTTTGCTCCATTAGTACCTGTAAATAGACTTACGCTTATTCCAAGAGGCGTCAGCCAGCTTACAAAGTTGTTAAAATGTTGTTGTGCCAGAATTTCTGTAGGAGCCATTAACGCACCCTGATATCCGTTTTCTATAGCAGAAAGAAGCATCATACAGGCAACTACGGTTTTGCCGCTGCCAACATCTCCTTGCAAGAGTCTTTGCATTGGCTTTTCAGAGCTTATATCTTTTAGAATCTCTTTTATTGCTTTATCCTGTGCGTTAGTCAATTCAAACGGCAGACTTTGCCTGAATTTTTCTACAAGCCCGCCTTTTTTTATTTTAAGAGAAAGTGCTTTTATGTTTTTATTGTTTGTTTCCCTCATGAGAGCGAGTTTAAGCTGCATAAGGAAAAATTCTTCAAATACTATTGTGTATCTGGCGTGTTCCAGCAGTTCCTCTGTCTCTGGAAAGTGAATCTGTCTTAGTGCTTTGCTTCTGTTAAGCAGATTATTTCGCTGCATTATATCCTGCGGAATTACATTTTCTATTGAAGATTCATATTGTTCAAGTGCGTTAAATATAGCTCTTCTCAGTGTTTTTATGCTTAATCCATCTACAAGCTGATAGACGGGAACTATTCTCGCTATATTAAGATTGCTTTTACTGTCGAATTCTCCTGAAAGCACCTGATATTCAGGCTTGTCTATTGTATATGTTCCTGAGTATTTGTCTATTTTAGCTTTTCCGGAAATTATTATATTAGAACCCTTTATAAATTGTGATTTGTATCTTTCAAGCAGGAATTTATTTGCCTTGGCATAGAAGAAATTAAGCTTTATCATGCCGGTTTCGTCATTTACCGTAATGTTTATTATTCCGAGATTGTTTTTTGTGTTATAGGCGCTTATTGATTTTATGGTGCCTATTACCGTTACATTGGCGCCTTCTTTTATATCTTTTATAAGAGTTCTTGATGAATAGTCTATGTGTCGTTTTGGGAAATAAAAGAGCAAATCTCTTGCTGTAAATATATTTAACCTGTTGAGCAGGTGACCGATTCTTGGGCCCACACCTTTTATATATATTACATTGGTTTCTGCCGGATTTTTTAGCGTTTGTGTCAAATCTGTCTGTTTTATTTCGCCGTCATTTGAAATTTCTTCTCTAAGCGTATATACAAGTCTTTGAACAGACTTTCTTCTTGTCGGCATTGAGGATAGCTGGTAAGTTTCGAACTCTTTTATAAGCAGAAGCCATTTGGGATTTTTTTTTGATTCTTTATATATTTTATGTAATTGTTTTAGAATAAATCCCGAAAAATTGGACTGTCTGCCCCTTATATCTATATATTGATTTTTTTGTTCGACTTCGATGGCCTGTCTTATTTGTTGAATATTTTCTATCATTATTCCGTAATTCTAAGAACTTCATAGATGTTAATCTTTTTGGCTTTGCCTTTAATTGATACCTCTCGTATTTTTATAACATCAACTATTTGAGATATTTTGTTGTAGGTATTTTCACTTATCAGAATATGTGTTTTGTATATTTTGTTATAGTCTTCTATTCTGCTTGCTATATTAACAGTATCACCTATTACTGTATATTCAAAGCGGTTTTCTGTTCCAACGTTCCCAATAAAAGCTTCACCTGTATTTATGCCTATGCCTATATCTATTTTAGGTTTGCCTTCTTCAAGCCAGCGCTGTTTTATATCTTTAACCCTGTTTCTTAGTTCATAAGCGCATTTTACAGCATTTTTGGCATGGTATTTGTCTTCAGCGGGATCGCCGAATACAACAAGCACAGCGTCCCCTATAAATTTGTTAATTACTCCATTATATTTTGTTATTATTGGTTCTAGCTCGCTGAAATACTCATTCAAAAGTAGTGATACTTCTTCTGCTTTTCTGGTTTCTGACAATGCTGTAAAACCGCGTATATCCGCGAACATTATGGTGATTTCGGCTCTTTTGCCTCCAAGTTGTGTTGCAGACTCATTTTTAAGTACTTTATTTTTTATATCCTTTGATATGTATTTGCCGAGTATGTTTTCTATTTTTTTATCAACATTCTCTTTAAATACGGATTTGTAGGTTTTTGCAAATATTAGCGAAACTGCAACTGAAGCAAGCGTACCTGTCAGGTTTATTAATATTTTATGGTCAAATGCAATTTTGTAAGCAATAAAATAAGCAATAATGAAGAATATTATGAAAATCAGAGTTTGAAACTGGTTTGCAGATATAACAACTGCAAAAGTCAATGCTGCGGCTGCGATTGTAATAAGCAATCTTGAATGTTCATTGATAACGATTTTTCTTGCTTGTTGGGTATTTTCTTTGATAATGCTTATTTTTTGTTTGCTTATAAGATAGTTGTCTATTTTTTTATCAATATACTGGTAGCAAATGTTATTTATCGTGTAGATTACGCTAACCAGTGAGATTATAAAAATTAGTAGAAGACTTTTCTTGTTCATAAGTTAATTGTACTTATATGTTAAGCTTTTGGCAAGAATTGTCCATAGTTTTAGCTGGTTCGATATGTATTGTGATTTTTGTGTTTCCCAGTTCTTTTTCTATTTCATTTTCTATTATGTCGCAAATATTGTGGGCATTTGAAACAGTAATATTTCCGTCAACAAGCAGCACCATTATGATTTCTTTGTTTTTACCTGATTTTCTTGTCTTTATGTCTTTTATTCCGGAGATTCCGTGATTTATATGATTTTTTATAATATTATCGATAAGCTCAACGTCCTTTTGCGGCAATGACCCGTCAAGGATATCATTCATTGTTTGTTTACAGATTTTATAGCCTGTATTCATAATTATCATCGCTACGATTGTTGCCATAATTGCATCTAAAATGTGTAGCCCGCTAAATTCTATTACAATTAATCCTGCAAATACTGTTAGTGATGAGAATATGTCCGTTCGTAAATGCTGCGCATCAGAGTGTATTGCTATCGAATCAGTGATTTGAGCTACTTTGAATAGATACGCGCTTACGGCAATATTTACAGCAACAGAAATCCCCATAACGGTTATGCCCGCTGCTGAGTTTGTTACCGGTTCAACTTCTCCGCTTAGTTTTTTTATAACCTCATAAATAATATATAGTGAGGCGAGTATTATAAGGCTTCCCTCAATGAATCCGGCCACATCTTCATATTTTCCGTGCCCGAAAGGATGATCGCTGTCCGCAGGTTGATCTGCTTTGTTTACTGCAATAAATGTAATAAAAGAAGCAAGCAGGTCGCTGGCTGAATGAATCGCTTCTGAGATAATACTTACGCTGCCTGTTAAGAATCCTGTAACAAGTTTTAAAATAATTAGTGACAGATTTGATATTATAGACAGTAGTGCTGCTGCCTTCTTATTGGTTAAAAAAGTTGTTTTCATTCAGAAAAATCCAGAATACTTCCGTTTTTTTGCGCCGAAAATGCATAAGCATTAGCAAGTTTTGTATTTTTATTTACTATTTGTAATTCACTTTTAAGATTATCTCTGATTTTAGTAAGAGCTTCTATATTAGCTTTTTCCACATTATGAATTTTTCTGCATAACTCTGTAAGTCTGCTTGCGTCTTCGTGAGTTTGTTGTATTCTTTCAGCAAGTGTTTTTGCTTCTTGAAATATCATTTCTTTTTTACTTATAAATGCAGCCAGTTCTCCATATAGTCCGCGTTCTATTAGTTCTTTTATTTGAAGTGATATTTCATAGTATCGTTCATAAATTATTTCAAGATTATCTAAATCTAAACTCATAGTATGTATTCCCCAATTGTATTATCGTCGTCATCGTCCTCTTCATCACTGTCAATACTGTCATCATCGGCAGATTGATATTTGTCAACTTCATTTTGACTTAGTGATTGTCCTGATGCTTTGAAATTCTTTATTGCTTCTCTCCAGGTATCTCTTAGAGAAGTCATGTGTTTTATTACTATATCAAGCGCCCTTTCGTCTTTTTTAACGTTGGCTATCAATAGCTGAGCGCTCATAAATTCGTATAAATTAAACAGATTTTTAGCAAATTCACCACCGGCTTCCATATCCAGTGTTGATTCAAACTCTGTAATAATATTTTGAACTTTAATTATGTTGTTATGCTGTTTTTCTATATTTTTTTCTGCAAAACCTTCTTTTGCCTGTAGCAAAAAACGTACAGCTCCATCATATAACATTAGAAGAATTTCTTCTTTTGGTGCTGTTTCAATTTGCGTCTGTCTGTATTGTTTTAAATAAGGATTCATCTGGCAACTTCCAATTTTATTCAATATAAATTTATCATATTAAATAATGTGCGTCTATCCGTTAAATTGACTACATTTGTTTAAGTTCGGCAAGGTTAGGATCAAGAAGTCTTCTACCAACATTGTCAAACTGTATTGAACAAAGGGTTCTCTTTCCGTAATTAAACAGTTCTTCTACTACGCCTCTTCCGTATTTTTCGTGATAAACAATATTCCCCTCTGTTATATTCATACCATCGCTTGATTTAGCAGAGGCCGAGGGTTGTGGTGTTTGATAGATAGGTACCCCTGGTAGAGAATTGTTCTCTGTAAGACTTTCAAAAATTTCTTTTTGGGTTGGTGCTTCTTCAGGTAAATCTAATGATAAAGGCTCCGGTCCACCTAAAAGTCCTGAACCAGAATCTTCTAAATCTTCGAGTGGTTCGAGTTCTTCAAGAGTATCCTCATCTTCTGAAATAAGCTCGTGTTCAGCGGACTCTTGTTCTTGCTGTAAGAAACTTGTATCTTCTTGAATTGTTGTATCGATATTATCAGACGGTTGTACATCAACTTCTGAATTGTCCGCAAATTTTAAATCATCATTGTCGCTGAGTTGTTCAAGAATATCTAAATCGTCGTCAGACATTAATTCTTCATCTGCACTCTGTTCGGGTTCTTCTTGAAGAATACTGTCATCAGATTCAATTAGCTCATCAAGTTCTGCGTCTGGAATCTCTTCTAGCTCGGGGCCAGTTGCTGTAAACATTTTATCTACATCTTTAGCTATTTCTTCTTCAACTGATTCATCAAAAATGTTTTTGATTTCGCTATTTTCTTCAGAATCTTTTTCCTCTGCTAAAAATGGGAGCTCTTCAATGTTTTCTGTATCTTCAAAGTCTGATAATTCACTTATTGAGTCACTGTTTTCTTCCGGTAATACTACTTCTTCCGGTTCTTCAATAATATCTGCTTCATTTGAGACTGTTGAGCTAGGTTGTACAATCTGTGGCTCAATTATATTTTTGGGTATTATTTTTACCGGTAGTTCTTTTACGATTAACGGTGTATAGTATGTTGTTTCACCTGATATAATAAATTCTGCAGGAGCAAGTTTCATTAAGAATGAGTTATAACTTGCTGCAGCCTTTTGTTGTTTTTCCGGTTTGAATAGTATAAGATTCTTTGCAAATGACTTTATTTTTGGTGCAAGAGCTGACTCGTAGCTGGATGCAACAATTGGGCTTATTTGTTCATTTTTGTACAGTGAATTGATGTGTTGTTCTTCAACAAAATCATCATCAATTTGCATGATTATCTGGAAATTTTCATCAATATTTTGCATTGCAAAATTCAATGCCTCTTTTGTCCAGTTTGCATCATGGTTTGATAAATCAAGCTCTGTTACCGCATGTGTTTTTAGTGAATCATAAAGAGCATTGATTTCTTCTAATGTTGAGGCAAATATATCAAGCTGTTTGTACTTTAAGAGTTTATTTCTAAATAGAATTACACCTGTTGATTTGTCAGACTCATATACGCTATTTACGACATCTAAAAGTGTGTTAAAAGGAATAAAGCCATCCTCTAGAGTGTTGATATATTCTTCAATTTCGAGAAGTATATCCTGTACGATTGCTTTTTGTTCAACTGTTAATCCGGTCAGGTCGTTTTCATATATGTAGTTGAGTGTTGCGTTATTGACAGGAAGTTTTAAATCTTTGCCAAAAACAACGGTATTATCACTCGTGTATACCTCTATATCATGAAATTTTATGATAAGTGTTTTTTTGTTTACAGAGAGGTTGTAATCTAATAGCGTGTTTAAAACATTTGTTGTTTCTTCCTGTCTGTCTGATTGTATATATAAAAATTTACTTAATATATCAGATGACAAATCAAGCTCTATTTTAGAGGAATTGGTTAAAACTCCCACATTTATTGCGTTATTAGAGGATGAAAATATGTCTTGAAGTATATTAGTTTTTGTTCTTGAAACTATTGCATCAAGTGCCGGAACATAACCGCTATATGTGCTGTGTTTGTTTGCTTCATCTAAATCAAGCGAAAATTTCAAAATGGCACAGTTTGTGTCTTCTTTGCTGGTTGATTCTATGGAAACAACCTGAGCAAGAATTTTTTGATTTCCGTCATCTATTGTTAAAAAATCAGATATAACAAGCGGAAAATCAAGCGGTTCGTAATATAATTTTGCTAAACTGTTTTTTATTTCGATTAGTTTCATTTAATTACCGTTTTTGTTACTGACAAACTTCTTCTTGTAAAGCAATAGAGGCGATTTGATTGGACATAATTGCCACTTTTTTAATCGGGCCTGTTGCATCTTTTTCGATTAGTTTGCCTACAGCTGTTTGTGTTCTTATTAAAGGTAAAATTTCGTCGTATACAGCTTTAGGATCTTCAAAATATAATACCATTGGGGCTGATGTTCCCTTTAAAAATACCAGTAATGCTAATCTTGTTTTATATTGTTGCTGGGGAAATTGCTGTGCCATATTATTTCTCCTTCATCCTCTTATTATATATATAATTTATGTCAAAACTCATAAAATAGCAATATCAAATATTAAAATTCTATCCCTTTGCGTGCTCTTATTCCCTTATCCCAGTAATGTTTTATAGGATTTATTTCGGAAACGAGATCAGCCAGATCTATGATTTCTTGTTTAGCATTGCGTCCGGTTAGTACAATTTCCATATCTTCAGGTTTGTTTTTGAGTGTTTCAAGCATATCTTCAAGGTTTATGCATTGTAAATCTATTGCGATATTTGCTTCATCCAGTATTATAAGCTGATATTCATCGTTTTGAATAGCGTTTTTTGCTGTTTGCCATCCTTTTTGAATAATTTCTCTGTCCTTTTCGTTGACATTTTGTGAGTAAACAATCCTGTCTAAGCCTGCTTGAATAATTTTAACATTGTCTTTCATTCCGGGGCAGAGCTGAGAAAATGAGATAAGTTCTCCATAATCATTGCCCCCTTTGGTAAACATAACAATAAGTACTCTCCACCCTCTGCCGAGAGCTCTCATTGCAAGTCCAAGCGATGCAGTTGTTTTACCCTTTCCGTTGCCGGTATAAACCTGAATATATCCATGTTTAGAAAATTCAGGGTTGTACAGTTTTGTGTTGTCGTAATCAGGTGTGTTCATTACTTAACAAGTCCGCTTTCCTTCAAAAAACCTATTATTGCACAAGCACAGCTTTTTTGGTATTTTACTGGAGCTTTTTGTAACAATTCAAAAGCTTCTGCCAGTTTGTCATCTTTATCATACCATCTTCTGTAGTTTGTTTGGGTGTCATCTCTAAAAAACCACTCAACAGGCTTTGAATAAAATTCTGCAAACTTGATTAATTCCAGAACATCGACTTTTCTGTTTCCTTTTTCAATCACAGAGATACCAGAAATAGGCAGATTCATAAGTTCTGCTATTTCTTCTTGTTTTAGACCGGATTCAATTCTTGCTTTTTTTAACTTTTTGCTTAATTCTTTTCTGTTCATTTATTTAAATCATTTAATTTGCTATATTATAATAGTAAATTACATAGGTGTAAAGATATATAATCCGATTTATGATATATTAGTATATAATTTTAAGTTATGAGCTGCAGTGAGAAATTAATACTTCGTAAAAAATGTAAAACCATTAGAAATACAATAGATACACGCTCTGTTTCAGGGAAAATATGTGGTCTTATTAAAAAATGGGATGTATTTAACAATGCAAGAAATATTATGCTTTTTTATCCTATAGGCTCGGAGTTGTCCTTGTTGGAATTGTTAAATATTAATGGTAAAAATTTTTATTTTCCATGTGTAACTGGTGATGATTTGTCGGTTGCGTGTTATGAATCGTCTGATTGTTTTATAAGCGGTAAATACGACATTATGGAGCCCGACGGTGTTAGATTGGATGAATGTTCTTTTTTGGATTTAGTTTTCGTTCCCGCACTTGCTGTTGATTTGCAAGGAAATCGTCTTGGGTACGGAAAAGGGTATTATGACAAATTTTTGTCTAAATATCCTTCTTTGGTGTCGGCAGTACCTGTGTGTTCAAAGTTATGTTTTAAAAAAATTCCTGCTGAATCTCACGATATAAAAGTTAATTATTTAATAACAGAAAATGATATTATTCGCCCTTAAGGTGGTTTGGACGTCCTATATCTATTACATCAAATAAAAGATACTTTATACCATACAGTAACATACCTACGGAGAATACTTTTGCAAGTTTTTTGCTGAGCAATGCTCCTGTTGCTAATATGGCTGGTACAATGTCGGATGTCATTTGTTCAAATGCACCTGAAAAATATCCCTTGGCTGCATTAATCTTATCAGGAAGATTCCAATCAACATTGCTTTTAAAATACCAGTCTTTTAGTCTGCTTGTTGATTCGCTCAGGTCTTCCATTCTTCTGGAGCGCATATAGATATTAGTAAGTCTTGCGGCAGTTTTTTCTTTTACTGCTTCTTCGGCATGTTTTTTTCCAACATCGTGTGCATTATATAAAACCATGCCTGCTGTGATTGTTCCTGCAACTTTTGCTGCAATGTTCCATTTATTCATACATAAACCTGCTTTTTATTTTTTGTCTGTTTTTTCTTTTTTTGGTGGATTGGGATCGTCTACTTTGACAGTTTGGCCTGCTGTTTTTAATGCTGCATTTGCGGCATCTATTGCATCCAGTCCATATCCTGTATTTGATTGCTGCATCTGGGCTAAAAGCTGCTGTGTGAGTGCATCTCCCTGTGCCCATCCGTTTTCAAGTATTGTTGTACCTATCATTTTGACATTTGAGTATTTGCTTTGAAGCAATAAGTTTAAAAGTGCAGTTAATGCCGGATCATTTTTTCTCGATGAGTCTTCTTTAAATCGATTCATAAGTTCCTTTGCACCCATTAATTTTATTTCTGGATTGTCGTTTCTTATGTAATTTTCCAGGGTTTTTATATAGTCATCTGTTAATAATACAATATCTTTTTTTGGCTTTTCTTCAGTCTTTGTGTTATCACCATTCAAACCTGAGGCTGCGACAGGTACTGTTGGGGCCGGCATATTGTAAGGCGGTGTCGGCATTGTGTAATAAGATTTGTCATAAGCATTGGTTGGTGATGGAGCTTGTGTTGAACCATTGTTGTTGTATATATTAGCACCATTTGGATTTACTGAGGCTCCTATTATATTTATTGTTACTCCACTTGCATTTGTTGGTATACTACCTGGGGTTCCTGTACCTATGTTGAAAGTTGCACCAGAAGTTGTGCCTGTCACAGGTGCGGGCGTATTTTGAATTTGGGTATATGGTTGGTAGCCTACCGTATAATTTTGCATACATTCACCTTACACTTCTTTGCAATTATATAAACGCATTTGAAGCTGTAAAAATGCTATTTTTTGTTATTTTGTAACAAAATCTTAATAAATATTTTATTTTTCTAAAGTTAAAAATAAAACTGTCGATGATTGAATTATACAGGGAATTATAAGGAGTAAAAACTCATGGTTGATGGCGTAAATTATAATCCTTTCACAAAACAGTATTTAACTGCGGAGGAAATCCAAAAACTGGATGAGAATAAAGATGGTATTGTTTCTTATGAAGAGTTTAATGCTAATATGAGTTGGATTGCTTCAGAAAAGGACGATGAAGGTGAGGTTCAAATTGATGAAAGTGCTCAAGAGGACGTGACTTATGAATCTGCTCAAGAATTAGATAGCAGAGGTGTTTCTATTTATAATGCAGCACTGAATAACGGTGCAGAAAGTACAGCCAATAGCAGGGAAGAACTCGAGCAATATTTGACAAAAATTGAAAGCCAGTATATAGAAAAATTACTTGATGAGGCAGGTGTTACAGGTACTTCTGAGGCGGCAGCAATTGTCAGCTATTTAAAAAAACAAAAAACAGAATTTTTAAATGAATATTTACAACAACATCCTGAGGGACCTTATGATATGGAAGTTGTATCTGCATCTTATATTAAAACAATGGATACTGCGTTTGCTGAACGTCAGGAGGGTGTAAATGCTTTTAATAACTCTATAGAGGAAAAGAAAACTGCTTCTGAAAATTTTGAGGCATTATTTTCATCGGCCAATAATACTGGAAATTATATGGATCCTGACGCATTTCAGGAGCTTAAAAATAAAACAGTTGATTATATTATCGGACAAATGCTAAATGGTGAGGTTGATGAGGAATTTTTATCTTTATTAAACTCAAAATATCAAAATAATGTAAATTATATTAATGCTGTTAATGCTATTAAATCTATGCAAAATCAGTCAGATCCCGTAAAGATGCAAGAATTTCTTGATAAAGCGGAGGAAGCTGTTGCTAAACTTATTGGACTACAGAATACTGATGGGTCATCTAATCTAGTAAATGCAATAAATTCAAAACGGGAATCACGCCAAAATTCAGAATATCAGGAACATTTACAAAAGATTGCTGATGAAATGTATAGAAAATACAATTAAGACAATAAACTTGATGATTACAAAAAACAGAAAAAATAAATTGTAAAAATTATTCTGTTTAACTATTGCAGGAAAAGTTGATATGCTTTTTTGTTTGTAAAATATTGTTTATTTATTTATAATTATGGCATGGATATCGTTATTTCTGATGGTGATGAGAGTTTTTCTGATAAACCGCAGCATTTATGTAAAATGTGCGGCAAATGCTGTAGAGCTATATCAACTTTATATTCTTATGAAGAATTGATTGAACTCGCTAGTCAGGGACAGGAAGAAGCAAGAGTTTTTGTTGAAATATTTAAACGATATAATTCGGTAGAAGAGGCTAAAGCTGCCGTTCCTGATCACGTTGAAAATATAATAAATAATCTTCGTAAAAATAATCCAGATCTGGATGAGTCCAAGCTTACTTTTTATTATTGTCCGAATTTAACGGATGATAATTTTTGTTTGATTTATCAAACGCGTCCGGACTGCTGCAGACGTTTACCTCATAATGGCTGGTCGCTTCTTGCCCCTGACTGTGGTTTTAAAGGTTGGCAATTTCAACAGAGAGAACGTGTTAAGGCTTCTGTTCGCAAGTTAAAAGAGTATCTGGCTGAATTAGAGCTTTTACCGGAGGATAAGATGCTTGCTGGACGCGATAAAACTGCAGGTGAGATGAAAAAATTAATTAAAGATAAAATTAAACCCTGGGAAAAATATGGCGCTGATTACTGGTAATAACTTATTTTTTCTTTGTAATTAAATCTTTGATTTTTTGTAAAATAGGCTTTTTAGACTCTTCTAAGAGTTCATTGTATTTTTGTTTCAGCAATTTAGCTACATTGTTGGATTCTACCGTATTTATTTTATTTTTTAGAAGGTTTAGAGCCTGTTTTATTTTGTTATTACGTTTTAGTAAGTCAACATATTCGTATATTATAAGGTTGTTGAACGGTTCTAACCTTAATGCATAAGAGTAATAATTAGCTGCATTATTGAAGTCATTAGCTTTATCTGCAGCAACAGCAGCATTGTAAAGATAATCTACATTTAATTCATCTAGCATTGATGCTTCTTTGTAGTATAAAAAAGCATTTTCATATTCTTGAGCATTAAAATACAGTTTTGCTAAAAATGCATAATATGAATGATTGGACGGTTGTAAAGAAACAGCTATTTTGGCATTTTCGATTGAACGATTTTTAAGTCCCTGAGCTTCATATATCATTGATTTGTATCTATATGCTTCCGCGCAGTTACTGTCTAGTTTTATCACATTTTCAATTATTTTGGCTGCTTCATTAAATCTTTGCTGTTTAAGGTTGATTTTTGCCATCAACAAATGTGCATATATAAATCTGTTATTTAAATATAGAACTTTTGTTGCAATATCTTTTGCTTCCTGATATCGGTCTATTTCACAATAGCAATCAGCAAGTTCACTTAAATATTCCAGTGAATCAGGTTTAATAAATAGAGCCTTTTGCAAACAGTCAATCGCCTCTTTATATAGCGGAAACTCTTTGTATATTTTAGCTGTTGCGTAGTAGAGAAAATCATTGTCTTTAATTTTTTCTGTAAGCTGTTGTAAGGTGTTTTTTGCCTCTACTATTTTGCCTGTTTGAGCTTTGATTAGTGCCTGTAAAATGATAGCATCAGTATAATCTGGATTTAGTTTTAAGATATGTTCAATAGTTTCATACGCCTTTTGTGTGTCCTGACGTTCATAGTATAGATATGCAAGTGAATAATTATAGACTATGTTGTCAGGTTCAAGAGAAACCGCTGTTTTAAAAGCATTTTCCGCCTCTATTAGCCATCCGTTTAAAGAATAAGCTGTAGCAAGATTGTAATAATAAAAAGGATTATTTTGCTCTATTTTTATCGCAAATTGAAAATAATTTATTGCATCTGCTATTTTGTTCTGGTCAAGTTTTAATAATCCCAGATAGTTATATGTTCTGTCGCATTGGATTTCATCGAGTATGCTGTTAAAAAGTTTTTCTGCATCTGAATCCTGATGTTTTTGATAATAAATAACTCCAAGGTAAAATTTTGCATCTGTGTTGTGCGGATAAAGTTTTATAATCTCTTGAAAAACGCCGATGGCTTTAAATATCTGATTGAGTTTTAATCTTGCATATCCTTCAATAATTAATAGTTTTTCGTTTTTTCTCTGTTCGTAATTTAGTTTGCTCTGTTCAAGCTCTGTGAGTACAGTATTAAACTGGCTGCATTCTGTTAGCATTTCAAGGTAAGTAATAAAATTTTCCAGTTCCGGTGAAAGTTTATATAATTTTTCAGCAAACTGCAGTGCTTTAGCGTAATTTTTATTATACTTGTTAATATTAACAACTATTTTAAGTGTTTCTATATGTTCGGGGTTTATATCAAGTATTTTTTCCGCATATTCAAGTGATCTTTCAAAGTTGTTCATCAAAAAATAGAGCTGTGAAATTTGAGATAATATTTCAATATTGTCACTTTCAAGACACAATGCTTTGTATAAAGCTTCAATTGCCTGTTTATAGTGTTTTTCTTCTTGAAGCTGAAAAGCCTGTTTTAAAAATTTTGATGTTAACCCTTCACTCATATTTTTATAATTAATTCTCTAAATACAATTACCACCATTATATTTATTATATTGTTAAATATCTCAATGGTAAAGTATTTTGAGAAAAAATACTTTAGTCTTATGATTCAGCAATTGATATATTAGTAACGCCTGCATTCCTTGCTTTATCCATAAGTTTTACAACAGCACCGTGTGATGCATCTGGCTGCGCAAGAATTAATAAACCTTCTGGAAAATCTTTTATTTTCTGTTGTATCGTGTCCTCGAGCTGTTCAGGTGTTATTTCTTGATCATCTATAAAATATCTGTCATCATCACTTACAGTAACTGAAATTAGCTTGTTATCCTGTTTAACATCTTGAACTTCAACATTATTTGGCACGGCAAGATTAAGCCCCTGTTGATCCAATAATGGAGCAATAACCATCATTATAATCAGCAGCACCAGAAAAATGTCTGTTAATGGGGTAATATTTATTTCATTAAAAGAATCTCTATTTCTTGCCATAATTAAGTATCCTATTCTTCTGACGGGATTTCACCGACCGTTTGTTTGTAGTCTTGTATATTATTCTGGCTTAAATCGGATGAGTGTTTTTTTATATCATCATTTTCAAGCTGTTTTTGTTCTTTTTTAGAAAGTGGTTCTCCTGCAACAATAAGTTTGTCAAATTCTGCATCCTGAGCAGCTTTCATGATTTTCATAATTTCTCTGCTGCGTACGCTTTCATCTGCTTTGACTACAACTTCCTTTTTTTCAAGCTTTGGTTTTAATGCAAGAAGCTGGTTGTAAATATCATCTTCTTGTACCTGTGCTCCATTTACGTAAAATTTTCCGTCTTTAGTTACAGATATGGTTGCATTTTTTTGTTCTACAGCCAGACCGCTGTTTATTTCCGGCATTTTGATACTGCTGTCATTAGATTGAAATGTTGGTGCAATAACCATCATTATAATCAGTAATACAAGAAATATATCTGTCAGCGGTGTTATATTGATTTCTGTAAATAGAGCCTCTTTGCCCTTTGATGTCTTAAATGCCATTTTGTTTTACTTTCAATTAATTATAATGCGATGTTTGTTGGTTGATTTATATTTACTTCTTCATTGCTGTCAACGAAACTTAAGAATAAAAGTTTGATTAGCTGGAAGTCATCTTCAAATCTTTTAACAACTGATTGAAAATAGTTGTAGAGGATAACAGCTACAATAGCGACTCCCAAACCTAAAGCAGTTGCAATCAATGCTGATGCAATACCTGATGCAACAGCTGCAGATTGGTTGCCCTGAACTGCTAAATCCTGGAATGTGAAAAGAATTCTTACAACAGTACCAAAAAGACCTAAGAAGGGGCAAACACCGCCTATTGTACCCAGTATTGTAAGGTGTGCTTCTAATTTTCTTGTTGCTAAGCTTGAAGCTATGTCAAAAGAACGTGAAAATCCGCTCTTTTGCTCAGAAAATATTCTTACAGCTTCTTCAGCTACTCCGCCGATTATTCCACCGAGCTGTTCGCTAAGATTTTGCGCTGAATCAAGATTGTTCTGGGTTAATTCTTTTTGAAGCTTTTTTATAAAAAGTACAACATTTCTTTTATTTTTACTGTAATAGTAAAATTTATTAATTGCTACCATAATAGTTAAAATAGAACAAAGAATGATAGGGGCTATAATCCAAAGATCTTCGACTGCTGCTTTTAGTAATAATTCCATTGTTTTTCCTCTTTCTATGTGCTAATAAATATAGTTCTTTGTTAGTATGCAGTTGCTCCAAAGACGTTGTAGTCAAAAGTAAACTGAATATCTACGCTATCACCTTTGTATTCTGGTGGCAAAGGTTTAAATGGAGCTGTTAATTCTACCGCGTGCATTGCTGCTCTGTCTGCTGCAGGCAAGCCGGACGATTTATATACCTTGTGCGAAATCAATCTTCCGTCTCTTGCTATTTTGAATAACAGAACAACACGTTTGCTTTCATTGCCTTTAGGTGGTTCCCAGTTCATTTTAATTCGGCGCTGCAATTCACGCATATATGGTCCAAAATCTGGTTCTTTAACTGCATCTATGCCCGGAGCTCCCTTGGGATTACCTGGACCAGGATTTCCAACATTACCGCTTCTGCCCGTGCTTCCCGGTGAAAATCTACCGCCGGTCGAACTGCCTGAGTTGCTGGGTGAAAAGCTTGGAGATGGTGTATATTTGCTTCCGCTGCCGGAGCTTCCGCTTTTTGAGCCGGAGCCGGATTTTGTTCCTGCAACCGGGCCACCTGATGGGCCTGCAACTTTCGGAGCAGCTATCTTAGGTGCCGGTATGTTGAATGTTCCTTTGGGTTTTTGTGTTTTAGGTGCACTCGGTTTGATTGCAGGCTTTGGTGCTGGCGCTTGTGCTTTGGGAACACCTTGCGGAGCCGCTGGTTTTTCTATTTTTTTAGGAGCCCACGGAGGAGTTGGCGCATTGGTTGTCTGTTTTGGTGTTGGAGCCGTTTTTTTCTGCTGTCTTGGCTGTTGTTTAGGCTGATGTTTAGGCTGTTGAACAGGTTGTGCTGCTCTTTGTGGTGTGCTTGCTTTGCTAACCGGTGCTGCCTGTTGTGCTTTTGTTGGTTGAGATGCCGGTTGAGGCAAAGATACAGGTCGTTTAGGATCGTGTATGCCGCCGGCTCTTGAATTTTTATCAGCTCTAAATTTTGTATTTTTATTTATAGGCGTTGCTTCTTTATTCACAAGTACAAACTCAATATCTTTTGGTTTTGGTTGTGGTTTGTCAAATAGTGAAAAGTTTATTCCTAATATTGCCAGAATGATTACGCATAACCAAATAAGCCCTATCACAATCGGATGCAATACTGCTGAATAAACAAAGCATTTAGGAAGAGGAATGTCATTTTCGTCTTCCTTTTTATAGATTCCATAGGTGTATTTGGAATCCTGTAATTCTTCCTCTTCTTCGTATGTTTCAATGTTACCTAGTAGTGTCATTTTGTCCCCAAATCTCTTTTGTTTTATAGTTTAGCAAAAGCAGAACTGTAAAACAAATCACCCGAGTTACTTAATTATTGGTATTATTTTTTTTGTGGAGTAAAAGTTATTTGTTGATCAAGTACGATATTAACAACGGCTCCTGCTGATATTGTTGCTGGTTCACCTTTGTCCCATATTGATTTTGCAACACCAACACCTGCGCCTACAGCTGTTCCGTATACTGCACCTTTACCAACCTTGCCGCCTGATAATGGCCCCATTATTACGCCGGCAACAGCGCCTGCTGCAGAGCCTATTGCAATGTCTTTTGCATACTCAGTTGCAGATTCCAGTTTAGTTCCGCCTTTAATAAGGCCCGTGCCATCTTCAGTTTGTATTTTACCGGAAATTGGAATCATTTGTCCGTTCGGGGTAATGATATTGGTAAATTTAACCATCAGTTGACCGTTTATGCCTGCTCTGCCTGCCTTTTTTACCTGTATAACCGTACCATTAACAGAACTGCCTATCGGAGCAATTAATGTATTATTGTAATAAAAGTCTTGCGACAGTGCTATACAAACACTTTGTCCGAGCTCAAGAGATTCAGAAGATAATTCCATAGTCGCTGTGGCTGGGAAGCTTGTACCAGAAGGAACATAAATAACTTTTCCTTGCAAAGGCGTAAATTGTTCAGCCGCTGCTGGAGCAGAGCAATTGAGGACAGGTATAAATCCTGCGCCAAATGTAACCATTGATGCCAAAAGCATAGTTGATACTAGTTTTTGGGTATTTACGTTTATCATGTTAGTTCCTCCATTCTCTTCTTTTTAATATTTAACGATTATACAATTTTTTTGTTCATTTTGCTGAATTTACTAATAAAACTCACCGACACCAAAGGTGAATGCACCTTTAGAAGTTCCATCAGGTACACCTGTGAGCGGATAGCCCCAGTCTATGCTCAACGGACCAACTCCCGGTACATATACTCTTACACCAACACCGGCTGTAATTGCGTGTATCGGTCTGTTATATATTTCGTTTGTAACTGTAGATCCATAAATTTGACCTGCATCAACGAATGCTGCGATTCTTATGTTATCAAGGAATTTGGCTTCTGTAATTCTATCAATGAATGGAATCGGGGTTTGAAATTCAGCTGATCCCATCATGAATCCATTACCTGTACCAATACCGCTCATTCTAAAACCTCTTACCGTATACGGACCGCCTAAACGGTATGCCATAACTTCTGGAATGTCGCCGTGGATTTTTCCACCTGCTCTAAATGCCAGTGATACAGATGATTTTTTACCTACAGGATAGTATTTTTTAATTCCACCGGAAAGTTTTCCAAATGTATTGTCAAAACCGTCAAGTGCAATTTCTTCATCAAATCTTACGTTTGCAAATACACCGCTTCTAGGAAGAGTGGTGTTATCTCTTGTGTCATAAATTAAGCTTGGCGACAGTGAAAGGAATAGACCGCCCTGCAATTGTTTAGCACGTTCTGATATAGGTATGTTATGTGCAGCATATAATCTTTGAATCTGGTTTGCATCGCCTTCTTTTACGTGGACGTTTTCAAGCCCTACTCCGAATGATCCTACTAAGTGCGGGAAGTTTACAAAGGCTCTTGATATTGTTGCTTCTAAGCCAAATCTTTTTTCAACAGCAAGAGGAATCTGGTAACTTGCAAAATCACGTCCAAACGCTTTTATCATTAATGAGTTGTCAGTTCCTTTTAATTTCGGTTCAAACCAGCTCAATTCAGCCTGTAAATTTGCTCTGTTAAGCATGGAGCTGTCTGCCATGACAACACCTGTACCAGCTAAAAGGCTTAAAGAAACTCTTTGTCCTGTTCCTCTAAAGTTATTATCTGTGAAACCGCCTGTACCAAACAAACCTGTTGCTGTATCTATACCACCGCCTAAAGATATTGTTCCTGTTCTTTGTTCTTCAAGGTGTATAGTTACTTTATAAACTTCAGGATTGTCTTCATCTCTTTCTATTGTTCTTTTTACATCCTTGAACGCCTGAGTTCCATATAGCCTCATCAAGTCCTGTTTTATTAAGTTTTCATTGTATATAGTACCGGGCTGTGTAAGAATATTTCTTTTTACAACAAAATCTTTTGTCTTTTTATTGCCCTCTATTACAATAGAACCGATTTTACCTTCATCAATAGAAATATTGACCATGCCATCGGGATCATCTGTTACCGCTGTTACTCTTGCAAGAATATATCCCTGACTTGCATAGTATTCTTGTATTTCTTGTATAGCCTCATTTATTTTGTTTATATTTTGAGGCTTGTTTATTAAAGAACCAAGTATTTGCAGCAGGTCGCCTGTTGCAATCGAATCATTTCCTGAAATTGTAAAATCTGTTATCGGT
Source organism: Candidatus Gastranaerophilales bacterium (assembly GCA_944325565.1). GTDB lineage: Bacteria > Cyanobacteriota > Vampirovibrionia > Gastranaerophilales > Gastranaerophilaceae > Limenecus. The sequence goes on along the minus strand of CALVAT010000001.1, from coordinate 22,198 downwards.
ATATTTTCTTGCACGATAATTTTTAATTTAATATTTTTATCGTCGACTTTTATTGGGATAGCTCTCATTTTTTCGCTAAAATATCCCATTTCGTATATAGATTTTAAGTTCTGTTGAACTGTTTCTACGCTATAAGGATCTCCGGGCTGAATTTTTACATTTTCTAAAATTTCTTCAGTTGTAATAAGACTGTTTCCTTCAATCTCTACAGAGCTGAATTTTATGTCAGAAGTTGTCTTGTTTTTTTCGGCCTGCAAGTTTTGTCTTTCAGGTTGAACTTTGTCCCAGAGTGAATCTGGTGAGGGAGTGTTTTGTTTTTGCTCTTCTATGTTATCCTTTTTATTTCGCTCCCAGAATTTCCATTTTGGACTCAATGCAAATGACGGCGATGCCTGTACAATAAGCATGCCAACCGTTAATAAGAATATACCAGCTTTTTTATTAATTATAGAAATTATTATGTACCTAATTTACCTATACTTCCAATAAAAATTATACCTATAAAATAAAAAAGTACAAAATGTAACATTATCATAAATATATTCCGTTTATCTAATATTTATGGGTATTTTTATATCTTTTGTATTGCTTTCATAGGAAAAAAAAATAATTTAAATGTAGGATTCTAATAGTTATTTGGCGTAATGTATTATCATATTGTAATTAATATGAGGTAGCTATATATGTCTATATCAATTTCAGGTGTTGGTTCAGGTTTGCCTATTAACGAATGGATTGAAGCTTTTGTAGAAGTTGAACAAAGCAAAATAGATTCTCTAACGGCACAGCAGGAAGAACTAAATGAAAAATCTAATACGTTAAATACATTAAAGTCTACATATAGTGCAGTTAATACAGCGACTTTAAAATTTACTGACGCCCTTTACGGTGCTTCATCTGATATATTTGCTAAAATATCAGTAACAACTTCTGATGAAGATAATAAATACTTAACAGCAACTGCAACACAGCTTGCTACGCCAGCTGTCTTGAAAATCAGTGTTCAGCAACTTGCAAGTCCTACTGCAAGAAGAACTTATGGGCCGGATAGTCCAGATGGAAAACAGCTTGATTTTTCTGATTCATCGGTAAAATTGTCGGATTTAGGATATGATAAAGAAGGCACTTTTACAATTAATGGTGCAACATTTGCTGTTGATGGTGATACTACAATTGATGGTCTGGTTTACCAGATAAATAATTCTTCTGATGCAAATGTTTCTGCCCACCTTGAAGACGGACAAATCGTTCTTGAAGGGACTGATCTCGGGGCTAAAGATATTGTTATAGAAGATGGTGAAGGTTCTGATTTTGCTTCTTGGATAGGGTGGACTGATGATGACAATTTAACTGTCGGTCAAAACGCTATATTTACAATAAATGGTAAGCAAAAGGAAGCAAGTAAAAATAATCTGACAAGCGCTGAAACCGGTGTTACCGGATTATCTTTAGAATTAAAAGAGGTAACCGGTGATGAGGTTGTTAAAGTTAATATTACTAGAGAATCAGATGCTGACGGAGTACTTGAAGCACTAAAATCATTTGTTGAGGCATTCAATAAGGCTATCAATGATACTGATACCGAAACTGATTCTGAAGGTAGTTTATATGGTGAGAATACGCTTGTTTCTATTAGAAACAGGTTAAGAAACATGATTACGACAACAGTAAATTCAGATGGTGTTTATAAATCACTTGCTGATATTGGGATTACTTCCGGTGCGCCAGGGATGGATGTTGATGCTGATACAACTTCTCTGGTTATTGATGAAGAAAAATTTTATGAGGCTTTTAGGTCAAATCCTGCTGCTGTTAAAGAGCTTTTAATAGGGACAAATGCTAATACTGCGACAGGTGAAGAAGCGACTCAAGGTATTATGCAGATGGTTCAAGACGGGTTAGACACTGCACTCAACGCTGAAGGTGGCTATTTTACGGCTAGAAGTTCATCATTATCCAGCCAATTAAGTAGGTTGGCTGACAAAATAGCTGATAAAGAGGAAGACCTTGAAATTTATCGTGAGAGAATCACCCAACAATTTAATTATATGGATCAACAGATTGCTGCTATGAATAACCAGTACTCACAGTTGGTTTCTCAGCTTTCTTCTATTGGGGTTTCTTCTTCTTCATAAGAATTATTATATGCATTTTAATTGATTTCACGCCTGCATTCTATTGCCTTTGCAAGCGTGATTTCGTCTGCATACTCTATGTCTGAACCAATAGGAATACCAAATGCAATTCTTGTTACTTTTATGTTAAAAGGTTTTAGTAATTTAGTAAGATAAAGACTTGTTGCTTCACCTTCTACAGATGGATTTAGGGCAATAATCACTTCTTTTATGTCATTATTGGCAATTCTGTGTAAAAGTTCTTTTATTCTTATGTCTTCAGCGCCAATCCCGTCAATGGGTGATATAAGTCCCTGCAGAACATGGTATTTTCCCTTATACTCATTAGTATTTTCTATTGCAATAAGGTCTTTTGTTTCTGCGCATACACAAATAATAGAATTATCTCTATTTGTTGAGGAACATATTTCGCATGGGTTAGTAGCTGACATGTTAAAGCATATATCGCAGTAGTGAATTGTTTCTTTAGCGTTAACCATTGCTTTAGCAAATTTTTCCACTTCTGCCAATGGCATTTTCAGCAAGTGAAAAGCTACCCTTTGAGCCGATTTAGGTCCGATTCCGGGTAACTTTTGGAAATGTTCTATTAAAGTTGCAAGTGGTTTTGTATATTGCATTAGAATAAACCGGGAATGTTAATTCCGCCTGTTAGTGATTTCATTTTTGTTTGCATTTCTTTTGTAGCTTGGGCAGTCGCATTGTTTATTGCTGTTGTAATCAAGTCCTCAAGCATTTCTACTGTATCAGAATCAACTGAATCAGGATTTTCTGGATTAAGTGCTGATTTTGTTAATTTAATTGATTTAAATTTACCCTGACCGTCACATATGACAGAAACTGCACCATTGCCTGATTCTGAACTAAATTCGGTGTTAGCCAGTTCAGTTTGTGTTTCTTGTAATTTTTTTTGCATTTGTTGTGCTTGTTTCATCATTTGAGCGATGTTCATATAGTTTTTACCTCTTCCCTAAATATTATTTAACTATACACAATTATAATTTAAGAATTTTTTTATGCAATTTTTAATTTATTAGTATTATATTAGTTGTATATATTTTTTAATTCATGGTATTATTATAGTCATGGATGAAATAACTAAAAGAAAATTACGAGCAGTTGGAGCAATAGCGGTTTTAGTCGGTGTTGTATTATCAATATTTTTCTCTTTCTATAAGATTAAAGAGAAAAAAAATACAACAATGAGACTTCGTTCATTTTATTCGGATATGCAGCAAACATTGCAGTTTTCGATGAATTTGAATTTTACACCGGATGTGTGGGGATTTAAGGGTAATTACAGAAATGTAAACACGATTAATAATTATATTGCCCAGTATTTAAGAGTTGAAAAAAATTGCGTGGCAGAAGCTGATGGATGTTTCCCTGATGTTTTCTATAAAAATTTCAAGAATAAGCCAACAAAGGTAAATCTAGCAAATATACCTTCTGTTGTATTAAATAACAATATTGCTATAGCGTTCGAAACCATTAGTAGCTGTAAAAAACCGGAATCCGTCTGTGCGGTTGTATATGTTGATATGAATTCTGTGCAGCCACCTAATACTTTTGGTAAAGATTTGTTTGTGTTCATGCTTTTAAATTCCAAACAAAAGCCTTTTTTACCATATAATATGAAGATTCCAAGAGAAGAGCTTATTGAAGATACAAAATTAGGCTGCAATAAAGAGGCTGAAATGCCTATGTATTGTTCTGCTTATTTGTTCGACAACGATTGGATAATGGATAAAAAATATCCATGGTAGTTTGTTTTTTATCTATTTCTTAATAAAATGATATGTATATCATTTAAAGGAGATTGTATGACTGAATTTGATTATACTAAAATTTTGAGCTATGTTCCTATGGTTATTGAATCTTCTGCCAGAGGTGAGCGTTCTTTTGATATATTTTCAAGATTGCTTAGAGAAAGAATCATATTTTTAGGGGAAGAAATAGATGATGAAATGGCAAATGTCATTGTAGCAGAGTTATTGTTGCTTGATTCTGAAAATCCAGAAAAAGATATTATGCTATATATAAACAGCCCTGGTGGAGTTATAACAGCTGGTATGGCTATATATGATACTATGCAGAGTATACGTGCTGATGTAAGTACTATTTGTATTGGAGAGGCTGCAAGCATGGGGTCTTTCCTTCTTTCTTCCGGCACTAAGGGTAAAAGGCTCTCTCTTCCAAGCTCAAGAATTATGATTCATCAGCCCTTAGGCGGAGCACAGGGGCAGGCTACTGATATAGAGATTGAAGCAAAGGAAATATTGAGAATGAAAAATATGCTCAATGGTATTCTTGCCTCAAATTGTTCTCAGCCTCTTGAAAAAATTAAGAAGGATACCGAGCGTGATTATTATATGTCAGCTCAAGAAGCAGTTGAATACGGTTTGATTGATAAGGTCATATTGAGATCCGCTTAATATTTCTTAATAAATAATAAAATTTGTATAAATAAAAAGTAGCTATTTTTTATATAATCAATAGCTACTTTTTATTTATTTTTTCAATAATTTATTTTGTTATAATATCTTTGAAATTCAACTATAACAGCCTTTTAGGGGCGTTTAAAGTTAAAGAAGTTTTTATAGTTTAACTCGGGCAATTTTCATTTTCAAAATGTTTTTATATATATGTAAGGTTAATAAAGTTTGGTTATGGTAGGAGACTAGAACAGTGTACGCAATATTTACAATGCGAAAACTACAATTGACTCAGCGAATCAACAATCTTCAATGCAGGTTGATGGAGATTTCACAAAAGCTTCAAGATTTGTCTGTTTACGCTGGCAACGTTGCTGACGGTGTTATTACACCGGATGAGTTTATGAGCTCTCCAGCTAGCATTTTTGGTGTAAATATGAATTATTTCAATAACAGCGTACCTCAAGCATTATATGATGCTTCAAGAGCAACTCAAATCTATAATGCAAATATATTGAATATGAATGCTGCATCCGGCGGGCAATACGGTATGCTTGTTGATCCATCGAATCCTCGCTCTCTTCAAGCTAATCAGTTCTTTGTATTTAATGCATTTTTCAAACAGGCGCTTGATGCTGCTGGTAAAGCTGAGGCTGCAAAGGTTAAACGTCTTGAAACTGATATTACGAACCAAAAATTAATGATAGAAACTCAACTCAAGGCTGCTGAAACAGAACTTGAAAAGGTTGAAGAGCAGGAAAGCAAAGGCATAGAAAGAACAGCACCTAAGTATGCATAATGAGTAAGTAGTATACATAATTCCTCGCGTGTGTGAATAAGTGGATATAAAAGTTCCAGATTTATAGCATCTGGAACTTTTTTTATATCTGTTTATTTGATTAATTGGTTAAAAAGTTATAAAATAAATAAGCATACTAATGGTATTTATTTACCAATTTATAACAAGGAGAATAGATTAATGTATCAAGACGAAAAACTCATCTGCGAGGATTGTGGAGCAGAATTTATATTTACTGCAGGTGAGCAGGAATTTTATGCTGAAAAAGGATTGGTAAATAAACCAAAACGCTGTCCGGATTGTAGAAAAAAAAGAAGGCAAAACAATAGAAAAAAAATGTATGATGTTGTTTGTTCAAAATGCGGAGCACAAACTCAAGTTCCATTTAAACCTGTTTTGGGCAAAGAAGTATATTGCAAAGAGTGTTATAAATCAATGAATTAAACAAAAAACACCCACAACGGGTGTTTTTTGTTCTCTTTATTTTTGCTTATTTACTTATTATAGCCTGATAAGATAGACGGATGATTTCCGTAGTTAGTTGTTTGTGCAAGTGTATTTATTGATGTGTAGAAATTTGCCATGCTCATTAGTAAAATTGCAATTAGAGCATATCTGGCTATTTTAATTTCTGTAATGTTAGTCATTTCCACCCCGATTGAATAGTAGTCGTCCATTTCTCCGTAATTTTAACTTTGCCTTATGCCATTGCTGAGAATGAACCGCCTACATTGTTTGCCAGTGAACCTGCTGTTTCTGCTGTGCCAAATGCCAGTGAGCCTGCTGTTTCTACAGGTTTGTGTTCGATTCGTTCAGGCTGTTTGTAGGATGAGAATAGATTTCCGATTGCTGATACGTTCATAATTTACTCCTTCTTCTAATTGTTTACTTCTGAAATACTTTTTATATACCTCGTACATATATAAAAACATTTTTTCTACCCTAAATTCATTTTTGTTTTTTTTCATTACATTTCTTAACAATTGAAACTTTCAATGGCTCTTACGAGTCTAAATTAATGAAAAGTTAAGAAATAATTAAATTTCCTTGAGTAAATACCTTGATATTTTATAATTAAGAATATTGAAATTAATAAAGGGTTTTTATTATGGGGAACGAAAATAAAGAAATTGATAATGTTGAAGAATTAAAATCTGATAATAATCCGTTTGCAAAGGATGGTTTTGATGCAACTGAAGCTAGCGATGACAATACTTCTGAGGAAACAGATTCTCAAATAACAGATGAGATAACTTCTCTAAAATCTGAGCTTGATAAAATAAATAATCAATATATAAGGCTCGCTGCGGATTTTGATAATTATAGAAAAAGACAAATGCAAGAGCGTGAGGCGCTTTTAAAATACGGTGCGGAAGAAACTTTAAAGAAAATGATAGAGGCTCTTGATAATATTGACAGAGCAAAGGCATCTGTTGAAAATGTAGATGACGTTAATACTGTTAAAGACAGTTATAATTTAGTTTTTAAGCAAATTTATGATGTTCTGGCCAAAATAGGGCTGGAAGTTATTGATACAAAAGATAAGGAATTTGATCCTAACGAACATGAGGCAGTCATGCAGACTCCTACAAGTGATTACCCTGAAAATACTATAATTGCTGAACTTCAGAAGGGGTATAAGCTTGGTGATAAGGTTTTAAGACCATCGCTTGTTAATGTTGCAGTTAGTGAATAGTGAGGAATATGGCTAATTATTACGAAATACTGGGTGTATCAAAAGATGCAACACAGGCCGAAATTAAATCAGCTTTTAGAAAAAAAGCAAGAGAACTTCACCCTGATGTAAATAAGGCACCTGATGCTGAGGAAAGATTTAAAGAACTTGGTAAAGCTTATGAAACTTTATCTAATGAGGAAAAACGTTCTTTGTATGACCGATATGGCGAAGAAGGCTTGACAAACGCTGGATTTGACAGTGCTGGACCATTTGATTTTGGCTTTGGGGATATAAATGATATATTTGAATCATTTTTTGGTGGCATGGGCGGATTTTCGTCCGCACAGGTTGACCCTAATGCTCCGCAAAGAGGCCATGATCTCAGACTTGATATAGAGTTAGAGTTTGAAGAGGCTGTTTTTGGGGTTGAAAAAGAAATCAAAATAGACCATCTTGAAATGTGTAAAGATTGTTATGGTACTGGTGCACAGCCTGGTACAAAGCCTACAATGTGTCCTGATTGTAACGGCAAAGGGCGAGTTGCGCATGTTACAAGAACAATTTTGGGAAGTATACAACAGGTAACAGTTTGCCCTAAATGTCATGGAAGCGGCCAAATTATAGGATCGCCATGTAAAACTTGCAACGGGGAAGGCAGGGTTGAAAAAGAAAAAACTATAAAGGTTAAAATACCTTCAGGTGTAGATAATAATGCTAAAATTCGTGTTGCTAAAGAGGGGGATGCCGGTAAAAACGGCGGTTCAAGCGGTGATTTATATATTGTCATGCACGTTAAGCCTCATAAATCTTTTAAACGCGAAGGGTTTAACATATATTCTGAAGTTAATATAAGTATGCCTCAGGCTGTGCTCGGGGATTCTATTACTGTTAATACCGTTCACGGAGAAAAAGAACTTGTTGTGCCAGCAGGTATAGAATATGGTAAAATACTTACTATAAAAAATGCAGGTGTTCCTTATTTAGGACATCCTGAAAAAAGAGGAGATCATCTTGTCTTGATAAAATACAAGCCTCCAAAATCACTTAATGATGAGGAAAAAAGACTTTATAAAAAGCTTTTTGAATTGTCGGAAAATAAAAAACCGAGTGAGAAGCTTATAGACAAGTTTAAAAATGCAATTCACAGTTAATTATATAAGGATAGTATGATGAAGTTTAACTTAAAAAATGTAGCTGTTTTAACTCTGGTTTATTGTTTGTCAGCTATGTCGTCTTATGCAACAAAACTTCCTCCTTATATTGTGCAGACTATAAAAACTGATTTGCCAAATGCAAGTATCAGATTTGACGGTTTGGTTACTTTACCTGATGGTACTATCTATTTGCCTGTTTTGCCGTCTAATCCGAAGAAAAATCCTTCTGGCAAGGTAGTAACAACATATCCTGCGAATCAAAAATTGACACAGCATCCAGAAGTTGTAGTTTTTGATTCAAATCTTGCTTTGTTAAAGGTGATTAAAAATTCTAAAGGACAGCTAACCGTTACAGATACAAAGAATATTCCTTTTGTTGTTAAAACAGGTCTTTTCCCTCAGGACATGCTTGTTCCTCCTGGTTTAATAATACCGGAGGACCTGAAGATAATGATGGGTGATTTGGTGATTAATGTTGCAGATTCTAGAATCAATGACATTTTGAAGGAGTCGACATTTGTTGATAAAACAAATTTGAAGAGCAATGTGAAAATTACTCCGGTATCAGCTATGCAGGATAAGACTTTGCTAGTTACTACACTTGATTCAAAAATGGTTAACGTGATACCTTCAAATTCTGTTGTTCCAAAATACACACTGAGATTAGAAAATCTTCCTAAATTTGTTCAACCTGTTAGCGACGATAAATACTTACTCGTTGCTGCGGCCGGAAAAACATACATAGAGGTTGCAGATATTGATCAAGAGGTTATTGCTAAAAAAATAGATTTATCATATCAACCTTCAGAAATTATATTGACAAAGGATAAATCTAAAGCATATATTGCGGTTCTAGACGATCAGGCAATTTTTGTCATAGATTTAAAAAATATGGCACTGCTTGAAAAAATCAAGGTCAAAGGATATCCTAAAAATATTGCCTTAAGCGATGACGGTAGTTCAATAGTGTATTCTGACAGAAACACAGGAGATATTTATACTCTTGCGCTTGACGAGACATATTTGAATAAATATGTTTATAACGCTTCAAATGTTTCAAAACTTGCTTTAAGGGGGAATAATGTATACCTATTATCGAGAACGACAAATGAGCTTCAGGTAGTTGATAATGATCTTAAAGATATAATATATAGCCAGCCTCTGGCTAATAAACCTGTAGATATGTTGTTACTAGGGAACAAATTGTACATTTTGTGTGCCTCAAATGAGTTAGATATATTCAATCTTGAAGATTACTCAATGATTGCGCAGGTACAGCTTCCTGGCGGTGGATTTTCTAAAAAACTCGTTGAGGTTCCAAAATCTAATGTCTTATTAATAACTAATGTGTTGAATAAGAATTATCATGTATTTGATTTAAATAAAAATACTGTTCTTCAAACTGTTCCAACCAATATAACAATTAGCGATTTGGAACTGTTAAATAGAAAGGTTAAGTAAGAATTATTAATGGATACTGAAACACTTGAATTGACCGAAAAACTTGAAGAAACTCAGCATGATTTCTGGAATATATCACATCAGACAGCCGAGTTTATTAGCATGCTCATAAAAATTTCTAATGTAAAAAATGTATTGGAAATAGGCACTTCTAATGGATATTCTACACTATGGATTGCTGATGCACTAAAGGATTCTGGTAGAAATGGTCATTTAACGACAATTGAATTTTATGAGAAAAGACAGTGCATAGCTAGAGAAAATATAGAAAAATGTGGTTTGACAAACTTTGTGACTTTTAAGCAGGGCAGGGCACTTGAAATATTGTCTGAATTAGACTTTATACCTGATATGGTATTTATAGATGCTAATAAGTCCGAATATATTCAATATTTTGATTTGTTAAAAGATAAGCTGCCCAAAGGCGCAATAATTCTTGCTGATAATGTTGTTTCTCACGCGGCTAAGGTGGCTGATTTTCTTGAAACAATAAAAAATGATACAAGATACCAGTCACAAGTTTTAGACTTGCCAGCGGGCCTGCTAATGGCCTTAAAATTGGTTTGAAATTTCTTTTATATAATCAATAAATTCTTTGGTAATTTCGTAATTATTTTTTAGACAATCATTTTCTGTTTGCCACCAGTTGTTCCAATAGTTTTCATTGCATAATATTTCTTTATATTTAATGTTCTGATTAATTTTACTTGTATCTAATTTCTTTTCAGTATTTATAAAATTACACACTACATATTTGAAATTATCGTTACAAGCTTTTTTAGTTAGTGCTTCATAAATATCATTTATAATTTTTTCACTTTCTAAGTTCCGGACGGTTGTTATAAGTATTACTTTTTTCAGTTTTAATATTTTATTGAAGTTGTTTATTCGATTTTTATATCTTGTTATAAATTCACTCTTTTCTTTAGTTTTGTCATGTATATATAAAATTTTATATTTAGTGTTGATCCAGTGCTGATTATTAACACTGTACTCTATGTTATCAAAGTAATCAGCAAAATTATTTTTCAATATTTTAGGTATTTCTTCAATAGGAATCCTTGAAAGGTCAAAAGGGAAACTTAGTTCACCTTTATTTTTTTTAGGTTTAACTCCGTACTGGCTTAGTTTAAATCTTACATAGCAATTGGTACCTAGCGGTATTAATTTGTTTTTAATTGACACCTCATTGCTTAAGTAATTTTTTAATGTGATTTTTATGTTGAATACTTTTATTAGTAATTTATTCCCTAATTTTCTAATCATGTATATTTATATTCTCTAGTTAGTGTTACATGTATTGAAATTATACTATGAATATAATCACATGTGATACATTTTATGTTTTGTATTCATTAGTCTTGTTTTTAGGTAATTACAAATAGTTTATTTTTTATAAAGTAGTGAGGTTTATTTACTAATGTATTATTTTGATAAACTATTTGTTGCAGAAAAAATTAAATTGGCACGAAAAAAGATGGGGCTGACACAGTCTGATTTCGCTGAAAAAATTGGTATAAGCGAAAAACATCTCAGTAAAATTGAAACTGGTAAAAATTATCCATCTTTAGATAACTTTTTTAAGATGGCGGAGATTTTAAACCTTTCATTCAATGACTTTGGTATCAATGTTAATTCTTCTTTGTCAGATAAACAGAATCAACTTTTAAAAAAAATTTTAAATAGTGATGATGCCAAGCTTGATTTATACTTAAAGGCTATAAAATTTATTGATGAGATTAGAGAAATATCATAATTCTATTTATCATAAATTGTTGCATAAATTGGCAGGTGGTCACTTCCGAAATTCTTTCCTATTTTAAAGTCTTTTGCGCTGAGACCTGAAGATATCAAAATATGGTCAAGTGAAATTCTAAATAATGCAGGAAATTTTGTTGACCACGTGCCACTGAGATTTTTTTGTGCTGATTGTACATCTAGTGCACCGGTTTTTTCTATAGCGGTTTTATATGCGTGAGAGAATCTTGTTGTGTTGAAATCACCTGCAATAATTATGCTTTGTTTGTTGTTGAATTTAGCGGCAATATTTTTCAACATTTCATTTCTGATAGAAAAATATTGCCTGCTTGTTGGTGGTAGTGTGTGTACACAGTATAATTGCATATTTTTTATATTAATACTTAGTACGGGTATATCATATAATGTCCAGAATTCGATATTTGAACTGTTAAACGGATATTTTGAATATATTGCTATACCGAAGTTGTCATCTCTTGGATACTCAAGATTGTATGCATATTCTTTTTTTATTGCTTTAATTTTTTCAAGCCAGTCGCTATTTACTTCTTGTACGACAGCGATGTCAGGAGCTTCTGTTTTTAGTTCTTCTAGAAATAGTTCATAGTTTGTGTTTTGAGTTAGCACATTGTATAAACCAATTTTTATCCCGCTAGGCATATCAGTATTGGCTATTTGGCTGTCATAATGAGGTAGTAACGAGTAAAAATTTAAAATTAATAGTACAATTGAGATTATTACGTAAATTATTCGTATTTTTTTCGGCTGTATAAATATAAAAATAAGAGGTATAAAAATAAGGCATATAACTAGATATTGCATTATGAAATGCGAGATTATATCAATAACTAAGTTGTTCACAGGCGCAAAAGCAATAAAGTTTATTATGCCAAACAGTACAAAATAAAATATAATACGATTTGATAAAATTTTTCTTAATTCTGACTTATTAAAATTAATTTTCATTAGCTAATTATATTCTTTTTAAAACAAAAAGGAAAGCTTAGCGCTTTCCTTTTATAATTTATTGCGATAGATTCCACTTTATTTTGCTGCTTCAGCTTCTTGTTTCTCGCCAACTTTCTCAAAAATAATCTTTTTATCTTCGAGTTTGGCAGAAATAACATCACCGGCTTTGTATTTACCGTTGAGAATTTCTTCAGCAAGTGTATCTTCAATTTTCTTTTGAATAACCCTTCTAAGCGGTCTTGCGCCGTATGCTTCCGAGTATCCTTCATCGGCAAGATAATCTTTAACCTCATCAGATACTTCAATAGTGAAGTCATGTGACTGAATACGTTTAACAAGGTCTTTAAACATAAGGTCAACGATTTCTCTGATTTCAGGCTTGCTGAGGTGAGAGAATACAATAATATCATCGATTCTGTTAAGAAATTCAGGTCTGAAGGCCTTTTTCATTTCTTCCATAACAGTATCTTTGAGGTGTTCGTATTTGTCTTTTGACTCATCAGAAGCAACAGAGAAGCCGAGTCTTGATGTAGTCGTAATCATGCTAGCACCAACGTTACTTGTCATAATAATGATAGTATTTTTAAAGTTGATGTGTCTGCCTTTTGCATCAGTCAAACGACCGTCATCAAGAATTTGTAACATGATGTTAAATACATCCGGGTGTGCCTTTTCGATTTCATCGAACAACACAACTGAATACGGTTTTTTACGTATGGTTTCAGTTAAGTGTCCGCCGTCATCATAGCCGACATAACCCGGAGGAGAGCCGATAAGTTTTGCTGTAGAATGTTTTTCCATAAATTCTGACATATCAACTCTTATCATGTTCTCTTCAGAGCCAAATACTGCTTCTGCAAGAGCTTTTGCAAGTTCTGTTTTACCAACACCGGTAGGACCTGCGAAGATAAAGCTTCCGATAGGTCTGTTCGGTGATTTCAAACCGACTCTTGCACGTCTGATAGCTTTCGCAAGCGATACAACAGCCTGATCCTGACCGATAACTCTCTGGTGAAGTGTTTCTTCAAGTTTTAAGAGTCTTTCTGATTCTTTTTCCGTTATCTTTGTTGTCGGGATGCCTGTCATTGTGCTTACAACTTCAGCAACATGTTCTGCTGTTACAACAGGTTTATTTGCGTCATGCTCTTCTTTCCATTGCTGTGACATCTCTCTGATTTTTTCTTTTAAATCAGCTTCTTTGTCTCTAAGATTTGAAGCATGCTCAAATTCCTGATTTCTGATAGCATCTTCTTTTTGTTTGATGATATTTTTAAGCTCTTTTTCCAGCTCTTTGCCTTCCGGCGGTAATGAGCTAACGTTTAAACGAACTTTAGAGCTTGCTTCATCAATAATATCAATAGCTTTGTCAGGCAGGAATCTGTCTGTAATATATTTATCAGACAGTGATACAGCTGCAATTATTGCTTCGTCAGAGATTTGCAGTCTGTGGTGTTCTTCATATTTTGATTTTAAGCCTCTGATTATTTCAATAGACTCATCAATAGAAGGTTCTTCAATTATTACAGGCTGGAATCTTCTTTCCAATGCTGCATCTTTTTCTACATATTTTCTGTATTCATCAAGAGTTGTTGCACCGATAACCTGAATTTCTCCTCTTGATAAAGCAGGCTTTAATATGTTTGCTGCATCGATAGCGCCTTCTGCAGCACCTGCACCTATCAAGGTATGCATTTCATCGATAACAAGAATTACATTACCGGCCTGTCTGATTTCGTCCATGATTTTTTTCAGGCGTTCTTCAAATTCACCTCTGTATTTTGTGCCTGCAACAAGCAAGCCCATGTCGAGCTGAATAATCTTTTTGCCCTCTAAAATATCAGGAACATCAGAGTTTACAATTCTTATTGCAAGACCTTCTGCAACAGCTGTTTTACCAACACCGGGTTCACCTATAAGTACCGGATTGTTTTTTGTTCTTCTTGCAAGAATTTGTATAACACGTTCAATTTCTTTTTCTCTGCCTACAACAGGGTCGAGTCTTTGCTCCTGAGCCGCAAGCGTCAAATCTGTACCGAATTCGTCAAGTGACGGTGTTTTGGTTTTTCCACCAGATGCTGTGCCTGCTGTAGCTGTTTGTGCAGCTGGTTTTGATTCACCAAGCATTTTTATGATATTGCTTCTGAGCTTGTTAAGGTCAACGCCAAGGTTTTCCAAAACTCTTGCTGCAACGCCTTCTCCCTCTCTTATAAGACCTAAGAGCAGGTGTTCTGTACCAATGTAGTTATGGCCAAGTTGTCTTGCTTCGTCCCATGACAATTCAAGTACTCTTTTAGCTCTAGGTGTAAAAGGAATTTCAACGGCTACAAAGCCTGAGCCGCGTCCTATAATTTTTTCAACTTCAGCTCGAGCATCTTTTAGTGTTATTCCCATTGATTTTAGCGTTTTAGAAGCAACACCTGTTCCTTCGCCAATAAGGCCTAACAATACCTGTTCTGTGCCGACGAAGTTATGTCCTAATCTTCTCGCTTCTTCTTGAGCAAGCATGATTACTTTTATCGCTTTCTCTGTAAAACGTTCAAACATTTATTAACTCCTGTCCGTATATATTTAATATTCATCAAGTTATTTTAGAACTTGATTACTCCGGTTCTTAATTATTGTACCTCATATAATACTTATGTTTCAACTTAAATTTTCTATAATCAATTTAATGTGTTATTTCTTTTAGCAGTTTTTTTGCCGGATAATAGCCATAACCTTTTTCCATACTGGTTTTTAAAGCATCTTTGGCGCGTTTTATATCTTTTTGGCTTAAGTAGCATTTTGCTAATAAAAAATGTACTTCAGGGTCAACATAACAGACATCTTTTGCTTTTTTAAGAAACAATTCGGCTAATTCATAAT
The DNA here is from genome assembly GCA_944325565.1 of Candidatus Gastranaerophilales bacterium. Classification (GTDB taxonomy): domain Bacteria; phylum Cyanobacteriota; class Vampirovibrionia; order Gastranaerophilales; family Gastranaerophilaceae; genus Limenecus. The sequence continues at coordinate 6,947 of CALVAT010000001.1, read as the reverse complement.
ATTTATTATTTACAAAAACTCTGCCTATAAATTTGTAGCTTTCTGGATTGTTCTGTGCAAACAGGTGTGCCCCGTTGGCTATATTCTCGCAATAAGTAATTAATTTTGCCTGTAAAAGTGCATCTAAATCTACCTCTAAAAAAGCCCTTATTTGAAAAAATGTTGGGATATTAATTACATAGAGATTTATAAATTCTAATAAAGAACATCCCCAGTGCACTGCCGGAGTATCATCCTTTAGAGAACGCCAAATATGGGCTGTTTCTTCAATATTTCCGCATAAAAGCTGGCATCTTCCGAATTCATATAACATGCCGATTTTATTGTATATTTCTGCTGCAGTTGTGTAATTTTTTTCTTCTATATAAATTCTTGCAAGGATATCAAGTTCTTGTTTGCTGCTAGACGTTGATAGAATTTGTTTTAAGTTATCATAATCTTTGTTAACATAAAATCTTGTTAATAATTCTTTTCTTTCCATGCTTTTAATCAGGTATTTTATTTGTCAGTTTTTGAACAATTGCATCAGTCGAAGTGTTATTAGGTGCTTTGAGAAGTTGTGCCAGTTCATTAATTGAATTTTCTGTGACATTCTGGCTTATTATATTGCTTTGTTTTATTTCTCTGTAAAGTTCTTCTCTATATACAGAAACATTTTTAGGTGCATTTATTCCTAATTTTACAGTATTCTGGTTTGCATCAAGTACAATAACTTCGATGTTATCATTTAAAATAATTTTTTCGCCTATTTTTCTTGCTAATACCAGCATTATTTCTCCAATCCCTGATTAAGTTATTCTTTATCTACTTTATTCCCGAAAAGTGATTGTTTTACGGGGTAGTTTGAATTAGATAAAATAAACTGCATTCCCTGTTTGTTAACCGCATTAATTATTATCGGTGCAAGAAGGTTTATTGTTGCTTTCTGCGGATTTGATGCAGGTATAGTGACTATATTTAGTGCAATCAAGGAGTCCGCAGACGTTAATTCAATCTGTTCTGCTGTTTCTGTTGGTATTTCAAACTGATAATCTATATTAAAAAACGCAGGTGAAGTAACAGGAAAGGCCAAAGCAGGATCTTCTATTGATTGCAGCCACTTAAAAGCAGAATTTTCTTTATGCTCGATTAAAACATACTTGCGCAGTTTGTTGTATCCGATAATAGGCTGTACAAAATCAAATATTAAATTATCGTCTATTACGATTTCCCCAAATCTAGTTGTTGTTATTTGCATAATATTTATCCGTAAATTATTAATATGTAGGTGCCATTTGATTCATCATCATTGTTTCTATTAATTCTGGTGACATATTTTGTGTATTGCCCTGATTCATCATTAAAAATGGGAGCATATTCATTCCATTATTTGATTGCGTATTATTACCAAGAAGCATGCTCATTTGCATCATTTCTGGATTTTGGTATGCAGCCGGTTGAACCATTGCACCCATCGGGTTTATACCAAGTTTTGCCAGTGTTTTTACTGCATTTGCAATTTCTTCATTTGTTGGCATTTCTGATTTTTGATTTTGCGTTTCTGTTTTATTTTGATTTAAATCTTCTTTAACAGCATCATTAATGTTGTTTCTTACTCTATCCAGTTTCTTTTTGTTGACTTCAGCCTGAACCGGTGTGTCATAGAATTTTTTTGATTCAATAAATTTATCTAAATCTGTTTTGTTTCCTTCTGCATACATGCTGCAAGCTTCTGGCATTTCTATGCAAGCTTTAGCTCTAGTTGCATATTTTACAAGTGTTTCATTTGAATTTAAGCTTTCAACGTTTGTAAATGCTTCTGTAGCCTGTTCGTGTTGACCCAGTTGAAAATACGACAATCCTTTATAATAGTAAGCATATATATTAGAAGGGTCATCCTTTAGAATTTTTTTTGTATCCTGTATACAACCAAGATAATTTTGTTGTTTGTATTTTGCAACCATTGCTTTTATTGTTGCGTCAGATGTTTGTGCCAGAGCACATGTCTGTACTGCCATAAATGTAAATGCTGCTAATCCTAAAATAATTTTTTTTAATTTCATACCTCTATATCCTTTTTATTTTACTTTTAATTATTTCCTAAAATAAGTCAACAACATTTTAATTATATATTACTTTAATTATATTTGCCTAATATATTTAGTCTAATTACATTTTATAAATTTCATTAATTAAGTCATCTTCGAGTTTCTTTACGCTTTCCGGTGATTGATTGTAATTTTGTATAAATATAGCAAATGTATATTTTTTGTTGTTTTTTGTGTCTATATAGCCAGCTATAGAGCTTATACCGCTTGCTGTACCTGTTTTGGCACGAAGGCGTAAACTTATGTTAATCAATCTGTCGCGCAGTGTACCTTCCATTGGTTTTGGTAACAGTATAGCAAATTTATCAAATTCTTTATCTGTATATATTTTGTTTAGAGCATCAGTAGCCCAGTCAGCTGTCATTAAATCGTTTCTAGAGATACCGCACGCATCAACCATAACTATATTATCTGTCGCCTTTATGTCTGAGAAATATTTTTTCAACATTTCAACAGCGTTTTCTGTTGTACCTTGTTGATTTGTGTAGTTTGCACCTGCGGCCTTAAATATTAATTCTGAATACAAATTGTTGCTGTTTTTTAGCGTTTTAGAAATAAGATTTTCAAGTGTGTTGCTAGAGTGTTTTGTTATAAACACTGCTTTACCCGGAACCGGTGCTGTTTTTATTTGTCCCGAATATTTTAAACCAGCTGCAGAAATTGCCTTTCTTAATTCGTTTGTAAAGTAAGCCTGCGGTGAATTAACAGGCATTTGTCTTGTAATCTGGCTTTGTATAGTGCCAGTTACATAGGTCATGTCTGATGATAGCCACGGTGTTCTTTCAAATGTGATATTGTTTGTATTGCCTGTCTTGAGCATATTAACAAACATCATGTGATAATCACTTTTGTTTTTAATATCTACAGTATTATTTTTATTTGGTGTAATAGTAATGCTTATTTTATTTTGATTAATAGTATAAGGAGAATATTTGGGCAGAAGTTCATTTGTATCGTCATCCCACATCCATCCGATGCCCCATTGTTTATTATCAATTATAGAAGAATCAATAACTATGTCATTAAAAGGTTTACGATATATTTCTTTGGCTTCTTTAAGAAGCTTTTTCAAATCATCTGTAGTAAGTGATGGATCAGCAGATAATTTTATGTACAAATTATTATTTTTATCTGAAAAAACTTTTGTATCGAAAGTATACTCTGGTTTTAACTGATCATAGGCAGTTTTCATTGTGAATATTTTTTGAACCGATGCAGGGTTCATCAACTTTTGTTCATTATATTCGTATACTACTTTTCCTGATTTTGCATCTTTAACTGAAATTGCAATAGTTGATGTTTTGTCGAGGTTTGATTTTTTAATTATTGAATCAAGGCTTGCGCAAAATGCAGAGTTTACGCTTAATGTTAAAAGCCCTATAAAGATAAGAGCCGTTTTAATTTTATTATTCATGCAAATATATCTCCTTATAGTTAAAAGTTTTAAATTCAGTATCTCTTCTATCCGAAATAAGCGGGAAGTTCTCACGTAATTCTTTTACTTTAGCAGTATCAATTTCATATAGCAAACAGCTTTCTTCAGACTGTAACGAAGCCTCTATATCACCCCAAGGATTAATAACCATTGAGTTGCCGAGGTTATACTCTTTGTCCGTAATTTTTCCGGTCTGGTCGACTGTAAGCATGTAGCACTGGTTTTCTATCGCTCTTGCTCTGTGCATAATTTCCCAGTGCTCCGGCTTTTTATTTGACCATGCTGCCATATTTACAAATATTTCTACACCATGCTTTGAGTATTCTCTGTAAATTTCAGGAAATCTTATGTCATAACATATTGTAAGCCCGATTTTTGTGTTTTGGTAATTTAATATCTTCAGTTCGTTTCCTGTTGTTATGTATTTATTTTCTTCAGAACCCTTGTGAGAAAATAGATGCATTTTGTCATAAGTTGTTATGAGTTGGCCTTTTTTAGAAATAACAGGGCATGTATTTGTGAAGCCTTTTTCATGTTGTAGAATTAAACTTCCGCCTATGACATTTGATTTATAGCTGAGGGCAATATCTTTTAGTACATTTATAGTGGGACTGTTTTCTAATGTTTCTGCTTCTTTTGGAAAATTTGAACAATACCAACCTATAGACCATACTTCAGAGAATATTAACAGGTCAATTTTTTCTCCTTCGTATTGCTTTAAAAGCGAATATACATTTTCGAATGTAGCTTTTTTGTTCCCTATAATCGCGCTGTTTTGTACCAATAAGACTCTTAATTTCATTCTAAAATTATAGTACAAAACATAAAATGGGGCATAAATTAATATATTTCTCCAAAAAGTTTATCAGAAGAGTCTTTTGTTGTTATTTTTATATTCTGTATTGTGTTTAGCAAATTTTTATCACAGGCATTTAGGTAAACTGTCAGATAATTTGGGGTAACGCCTTTCAACAGCCCTGTTTTTTTGTCCGGATTTTTTTCGATGAGTATTTGTGTTTTTATTCCTATGTTTTGGCTAATAAATGAGTTTAATTTTTCATTTGCAACTTTGTGGAGCAAGTCGGCTCTTTGATGTTTAATTTTTTCCGGTATTTGGTTTGTCATTTCCGCAGCTTTTGTGTTTTTTCTTATTGAGTAGGGAAATACGTGTATAGACGAAAGTTTTGATTCTATTACGTTTTTATATGTTGTTTCAAAATCCGTTTCGTTTTCATCAGGAAACCCCACAATAATATCGCTTCCTATAAAAGGAAGTCTAAACATTTCATCAATTTTGTTTATCAGCTCTAGACAGGTTTGGGCATTGTAATGTCTGTTCATGTTTTTTAGGGTTTTGTCGCACAGGGATTGAAGTGACAGGTGAAAATGCGGACAAAATTTACTTGACTGAGAGAGAAAGTTTAACATTTCCCCGTTAATTTCGAGCGGGTTTAATGAACCGAGTCTGTATCTTTGTATTTGTGTTTTCTCTATTGCTTCCAGTAGCGTTAACATATTTTGTTTCGGTTCAAAATCTTCGCCCCACTGTCCAATATGTATTCCGGTTAAAACAACTTCTTTTATACCAGAGTTAGTATAAATTTTTATCTGTTCTAGAATATTTTCTATGCTGTTGCTTCTGCTTTTGCCTCTTGCAAAAGGTATTGTACAGTAGCTGCAATAATTATTGCAGCCATCTTGAATCTTTAAGTATCCACGTGTTTTTGAATAAGAGTGTAAGGGCTGGTTATTGAATTGGTGTACAGTAAAAATATCCTGTACCTTACTTTTTTGATTATTTATTGCTTCTATTATTTCAAATTTATCATTATTGCCCAAAATTATGTCTATAAAATCGAGCTCTGCAACTTTTGACGCATTCAATTGAGCACTGCAGCCTGTGAGTATTGTCATAGTTGCAGGATTTTTATGTTTAATATTTCTTAAAGTTCTTAATGCTTCTATGTCCGCTGTTTCTGTAACGGAGCAAGAGTTCAATATATAGATATCAGCATTAGTATTTTGCAGAGATTCCACATAACCTGCATTTAAAAGTTTTTCTCGTATTATGTTGGATTCTAGTTGATTTGATTTGCAGCCGTGAGTTTTTATAAAAAAGGTTTTCATAAATAAATTTTAATATAAAAATTTTTTTGTTCGTAGTATAATATTAAAGTAGAACAACATAGAATGGGCAGCATGTCTTCTTCTAAAATTAACAATAATTTTAATATTGCTAAGGCGCAAAATAACTTACCTTCGAGAAATTTGAGAAGCTTTAAAGCTGCAGACAATTTTGATAATATTCCAGAAGCATTTGATGACTACGAAACTAGCGGTGTTAGAATTAATAAATTTTCTAACGAGGATATTTATGCATTGTCTACTTATGCTCCTGACAAAAAAATGTCTAAAGTAGCAGCTAATTCAATTAAAACAATGTTTGTGACTATTCCTGTTATAGATACAGTAGTTTCTGCCGCTATAAAAAATGGAGGTTTGTCTTCAAAACTTAAGGCTGGTGCAGGAAACGCACTTAGATGGGGCAGTGTTTTTGCTGCTGGACTTGCTGTTTTGGGTACTAAATCGGCTATAAATTCGAAGTTAAAACCTCTGGATGATTTTGATAATAAACATCCGGTTTTGGCTACTATTATTGATTTTAGTGCAGTATACACAGCTTGGGATTTATTAAAGAAAGGAGCTCAAACTGCTGTTTCTTCGGCTAAGGAGTTATTGCCTAATTTTACTCAGAAGTTGAATAAAAATGTTTATAACCCAGTAAAAGAGTTTTTAAATAATTCACTGCTTAACAAAAAGATTATATTGCCGGCTGAAAAATTTGTTGAGAAACGACCATATCTTGGAAATGCCAACAAATTTTCTGCAATGATGCTTGTTCCTGCTATGGTGACAGCCTCTTTTGTCCGTTATAATAAAGAACTAAAAAATAGGAATGAGCAGGTTGAGCGCAATATACAGTTTCTTAATGAAATAAATGATTCTATACCTGATGAGGTAATAGAGTAATTCTATTTATTCATGCTCTTTAAATATTTGAGAAATCTTGTTGTTGCTGATATTAAAGATTTGCTTGACCATGACAGTTGTTAATGGTATTTTATATTTACACAGAAGGGCCTGTGACACTCTGCCGAGAACAAAGTGACTAAATGTCACTTTGGATGAGAGGTAGGAAGCGCAGTCCGAGTTTAGACAATTAAATAGATTATCGCCACGGGCCTGTGGCGCAGCGGTAGCGCAGGGGACTCATAATCCCTTGGTCGTGGGTTCGAATCCCTCCGGGCCCAAATTTAAAAGACTTCCTTCGGGAAGTTTTTTTCATGGGCTTCGAACCGCAAATTTTCTTCGAAAATTCGGGGTTCTTCCCTCTCAAAAAATATGACATTTAGTCATATTTTTTT